>NZ_JBSWXD010000125.1:0-20803 GCF_056160425.1 Micromonospora sp. ABR4_055 | reverse complement strand
GCGGTGGGGCGGTCGCCCAACCGCCGGGCGGGGCCGGATGGTCACGGACGTCGTCCGGGTCAACCGCCAACTCGGACACCGGTCCCCCTTCCGTCGACTGTCGGCCGGACCGCCGTGCCACCGCCAGCGCCCGGGTCGGGCGCTGCATTGTCGGGCGCTGCGGGAGACGGGCCGGCGCCGTGGCCGGCCCGGTCCATTGCCTGCCGGTAGCCGATCACCGCAGCGGGCCAGATGGTGAGCAGGTAAGCCACGCAGGCCGCCAACGGCACGGCCACCAGACCGAGATGGTGCAGGCCCCAGATCTTCAGGCCGGTCGCCAGGACCAGGAACGCGGCCCAGCCGACGGCCTGCGGCCGGAGCAGCCCGGCGCTGTTCTGCACCAGGATCAGCGGCGAGCTGACGGCGACCAGCAAGCTCCAGCAGGCGAGTCCGGCGAGGACCGGGACCGGCACCACGGCAGGGTCGATGCCGCCGACCCACAACTCGATCAACGGGTGCCCCCAGCCGGCCAGCGCCGCGCCCGCCACCCCGACCACCGCCCCGTAGAGCAACACCAACCGTCGGGTGTGCCGGCGTACCCAGGCCACCTCGCCACGGGCCAACGCCGCACCGTTCACGGGCCAGACCGCCATGCCGACCAGGCCGACGAAGATGGACAGCACACCGAAGAGCTTCACCACGACGGCGTAGTGCGCCGCCACGGCGAGTCCGAGGATGTTCGCCACCAGCGGGCTGTCGACGTTGACAGCGATCGACGACATCACGGTGAGCGCGAAGAACCGCAGGCCGAGCCGGAGCAGGCCGGCCGCAGTCGCCCGGTCGACCAACCTGGGGCCGGGGCGCTTGGCCGGCTGCTGCACGCCGAAGTAGACCACGGTGTTGACCAGGTTGACGGCGGGCACCGCCAGTACCGCACAAGCGATCACCGCCAGCGGGTCCCATCCACCGACGATGGCGCACAGCACCGCCACCATGGCGGCCAGCGAGCCGGCCGACTGCCAGACGCTGCTCTGCACGACCTGACCGTCGGCGTACTGGATCCGTTGGATCAGCGACAGCGGGATGTTGACGGCGAACGCTCCGAACGACAGCAGGACCACCGTCGACGTCTCGGCGGCGATGTGCGGATCGGTCACCCCGAACAGTCGTTCCCAGGGCACCAGCGGATTGATCGCGAACAGGCCGCAGAGCAGGGCGACGGCGACCGTGCCGACCGTGGCGAACGCGCTGGAGATCTCCCTGGCCTGCTGCCCGACGTCGGTACCGAGCCGGCTGAGCCGGGTCAGCAGTCCGTTGCCCAGCCCCAGGTCGGCGAACCAGGCCATCCCGGTGAGCGCGGTGACCGCCATCCACAGCCCGTACCGCTGGTCACCGAGGTACTGGAAGCAGGCCGGGGTGATGACCAGCGGGGCCGCCATGCCGGTCGCCTTCGCCGCCATTGCCGCAGCGATGCCGGACCGTACGGCACGGTCACGGTCACGGCCGTCCGGTCCGGTCCGGTCGGCGGCCCCTGTCACCGGCTCGCGACGGGCTCGACGGCCAGCCGACGGGCCATCCACTCGACGGTCGCCCGCAGGCCGTCCCGACGGTCGACCGGGCTGATGCCAGGGAAGAGCGCCCGCAACGTGGCGGTGTCGGCGAGGGAGTGCGCGACGTCGCCGGGACGCGGCGGCGCGTGCTCGCGGTCGACGCGCCGGCCGAGCAGTCCGGCGAGGTCGTCGAGGACCTCCAGCAGGCTGGCCCGGGCGCCGAAGGCAAGGTTGACCGGGTGCGGGTGGTGCACGCGGCGCCGCAGCGCGTCCAGAATGACCGCGCACACCGTACCGACGTAGGTGAAGTCCCGGGACTGGGTGCCGTCGCCGTGCACCAGGGCCGGCTCGCCCCGCAGCGCGGCGTGGACGAACCGGGGGATGACCGCAGCGTAGGCGTGGTCGTGCCGTTGCCCGGGGCCGTACACGTTGAAGAACCGCAACGCCAGCGTGGGCAGCCCGAACGACGCCTGGTGGGCCAGGGCGTACGCCTCGGTGGCGAGCTTGCTCGCCGCGTACGGGCTCATCGGCCGGGTCCAGGTCAGCTCGGTCTTCGGCAGCGTCGGGTTCATGCCGTACACCGACGAGGAGGAGGCGACCAGCAGGTGGGCAACGTCGTGCCGGCGGGCCGCCTCCAGCACCAGCAGGGTTCCGGTCGCGTTCGCGTGATGGGAGGCCACCGGGTCGCGTAGCGACCGGGGCACACTGGGCAGGGCGGCGAGGTGGACCACGGCCTCCCGGCCGGCCATCGCGGCGTCCAGTGCGGCCGGATCCAGGATCGACCCCTCGACCACCTCGACGTCCAGCCGGGTGAGGTTGTCGCGCAGTCCGACCGACAGGTCGTCCAGGACGGTGACCTCCTTCACCGCCGGCTCGACCAGTGCGGCACGGGCCAGGTTGGAGCCGATGAAGCCGGCTCCGCCGGTGATCAGAATGCGCATGGGACAACTCCTCGCAGTGCCGCCCGGTCACCTGTACATCGAGCCGACCGAGAAGCGGGTAACGGGTTCATAACATCTCTTGTCAGAGATATCGCCTCACATTGTCTATACCGCCCGCAAGGATCGCCGAACGGCCGGCAGCGTTGTCATGTCACCGACCGAAAACCGTCCTGAACTGCGAAAAGGCGCACAGTGACAGCAGGTCGCGCGGCTCGCCATGGAGGTGCCGAGATGCCTGGACTGACGGTCTACCGGTCGAACGCCCTGATGTCGATCAGGTCAAGGTTCGACGGCACCCGGGACCTGGTGATGCCGGCCAACCTGGCCTACGCCGAGTCCATGGTCGGCATGTGGCACGCGGGCCTGCCCCAGGTCACCCTCGTGCCGTCGACCGCCACCGACGCCCAGGTCTGGCCGGTCATGTCGGCGGTGGGCACCCGGATCCACGACACCTCGGACGACAACTGCCCGATCCACACCGGCTGGTCGTACATCGGCGGCAACCACGGCTACAACATCGGCACCCAGGTCGCGCTCACCAACCACGGTAAGACCACCGCCGACCTGGGCTCCCGGTGGACCGACGGAATCCGGACCTTCACCCTGCTCGCCGTGCCGAACGGCAACAGCCTGCTGTTCGGCAACCCGTACACGATCGTCGACGGGGTCACCCAGGGCGTGCGGGTGCGGCCGGCGGCGGCACTCACCCACGTCGCCGGGGCGACGAACCGGACCTCGGTACCGATCACCTGGTTGACCCCGGACGTCCAGATCCGCCCGGCCACCCACTCGCACACCGTGGTCGTCGACCTCGACGGCCGGCCGGTGCCCGACGGCCGGTCCACCGGTGAGCAGCTGCGGATCCGGGAGTCCTACGTGATCCCCTCGTACCGGGGGATGATCGACACCGCCCAGGCCAACATCGGCACACCGCTCGCCACCATCATGACCCGGATCCCGCCGATGTGTCGCATCGACAACGACTACCGCTGGTCGCCGGGGGGCCTGCTGGTCACCCAGCGGGTGACCGCCATGGACCGGTTCACCCTGAGTACCGGGGTCACCCAGTGCTCGGCGCTGACCGTGCCGGCGGGCGGCAGCCGCCTGCAGTTCATGCCGAACGTCGAGGCGGCCGGGACACTGAACTGGTCGTACTGGGCGCGGATCGACACGATCACCGCGATCACCGATATCACCCCGGCGAGTCTGCGGGACCCGACTATGCCGGCGACCGGCATGACCCAGTGGGCGGTCAGCGGCGGCGGGGTCCAGCTGTGGGGAATCGCCGCCGGTCTGCTGCCGGTCGACGACGGAGAGCCGGCGACCAGGGTGCGGCACACCACAGCGAAGAGCTGGTTCGTCTCGTCCAGCCTGAAGAAGAACTACCCGCAGCTGGTGTGGGGTCGCGAGCTCTGGCCGGGACAGACGGTCACCGGTACCGCGTACCGACGCTATCTGGCACCGCCGTCGGCCGCGACCGAGCTGGTCGTCTCGGACGGTAGCAACGACTTCGTGATCATCGAGCGGGTGGGTACCGTCGTCGCCGCCCGGATACCAGCGCCGGAACTGTTCCACCGCCGGCTGGTCCCGGTCGGACCGACGAACCTCGCCGTCGCGGAGCGGGTCGCTGCCGACGGCATCGCCTACCAGGTGCCGGTCTCCCCCGGGTACGGCATGTGGCGGGCGGATCCCGACCAGGCCAGCCCGCAGCCGCTGCCCGGAGCCACCTCCGGGATCGGCAGCTACTTCCTGCCGTTGGCCGGCCCTACCGGGACCACCACCTGCACCGACGCGTTCCAGCGGCTGCTGCTGCACCCGATATACTTGGCCGAGGCCACCCGGGTCGACCGGGTGTGTGTAGAGATTACGGCGACCGGTAGCGGCTGGTTGCGCCATGGCGTGTACGCCCACGACCCGACGACCGGTCGACCGGCGTCGCAGGGACCGATCGCCGACTTCGGCGCGCTCAGTGTGGCCACCGCCGGTATCCGGGAGTACGTGCTGACCACGCCGGTGACGCTGCCCGCCAGCTGGCACTGGTACGCCGTCGTGTGGCAGGGCTCCGCCACCACCCCGCCCACCCTGCGGACCAGCCAGGTCGGCGGTGCCACGACGTTGAACATCGGTTCCGGCCCGGCGGCGATGACCGGTAACCGATTCGGCTACCAGATGTCCGGCGTGGCCGGCCTGCTCGGGCCGGTCGCGGTCGCCGGTGTGCACCAGTTCCCGCCGCCGCGGATCGCCTACCGCCGGGCCTGATCACCGCGCCGGTACGCCGTAGATCCGCTTCATCTCCGCATGCTTGGCGGCCACCGGAAGGTGGCCGATACCCAGCGACTTGGCCTGCAGACTGCGCAGATAGTCGTCGGTCGTGCGCAGCGGTCGGGCCGGCACCCCCGCAGCCACCGTGTTGTCCGGGATGTCGCGGGTGACGACCGAACCCGCGCCGATGACGCACCGGTTGCCGATGGTCACCCCGGCCAGGATCATCGCCCGCATCCCGATGTAGACGTCGTCACCGATGACGATCGGAGCCGTCCAGTCCAGTTCGGGATGCTCCTTGCGGAGGATCAGGGTTCCCCCGTCGTGGGTGACGAACTGCACCCCGGAGGTGATGTAGACGTTGTCGCCGATCGTGATCAGCCACGGTTCCGAGCCGAACATCGCCCGGTTCACGCCGTAGAAGCGCACCCGGCCGGTCAGGTTGACTCCCAACGATCTGACGAACGCCTCGGGATCCCGGCTGGCCGCCAGATGGTCCCGCACCCGCCGGACGATCGTACGAAGACGACTGGACACACCCAGTCCAACGAGCCTGGCAGCACACCGGTGACGGCGGGTCACCGGCAGAAGTGGCGGGCGTGGTCGAGGACGTTGAGTTCGCGCGCCTGCCGCCGCCATAGCCGGTACCGCCGCCCCGCCGTCACCTTCGCCGCGGCCCGCTCACCCGCCGACCGGCCAGCCAGCTCGTTCACCGCCTCGGCCAGCGCCGACACCGTCAGCGGCCGGACCACCACCCCGCCGGCGCTGGAGATCAACTCACTGAACGGGGTCCGGTCGGAACAGACGACCGGGCAGCCGGCCGCCAGGCTCTCCAGGATGACGTGTCCGAAGTTCTCGCCCAGCGTCGGGAACAGGAATGCGTCGTACCGGGCGAAGGTCGACAGCACCTCGGCGGCCGGCAGTTCGCCGTGGTACCGCACCCGGACATGGCCGGGCACCGTCGCGATGAGCTGACCGCACCGCGCCCAGTACGGCTCGTCCTCATCGGGCCCGAAGATGTCGAAGTCGACCGGCCGGGTTGCCTGGGCCACCGCTGCCAACGCCGTGTCCAGGTTCTTCATCGGTGAGATCCGGCCGATGAAGACCAGCCGCAACGGACCGTCGTGCGCCACGACCGGTGGCGGCGGACGATCCGGGATCGGACACTCGTTGCCGTTGACCATCACCCGTGCCCAGGGCAGCGCCGCCGCGATCTGATCCGCCTCCAGCTGGCTGCACGCCTGCCACCGCACACCGAGGCGACGCAGCACCGGTGCCCACACCGCAAGGAAGAGCCGCTTCTTGCCGCCCTTGATGGCCAGAGCGGCGGGGGCCAGTTCGCCGCGTGGGGCGATCATGATCGCCGGTATCCGCAGCAGCCGCAGGGCCACCGCCAGGATCGGGACCACCGAGTACATCGACCACAGGCTGTTGACGTACAGCAGATCAACCGGCCGCGACCGGATCTGCCGCAGCAGCCGCAGCCACTGCCGGGGGCGCACCGGGTCGAGATAGAACACCGCGCAGCGGCGGTCGCGGTGGACCAGTTCGCCGGACAGCCCCGGGTACCGGTCGCTCGCGTGCAGGTCCCGGTCGCGGGTGACCAGGGTGACGTCGAGGTCGTCAGGCAGGGTGTCCAGGATGAAGCGCAGCGACCGGATCGGGCCGCCGCCACGGAACCCCGGCTCAAACACCGCAGCGGTGGCGAGGATCCGGAAGGTCCCGGTCGCCGCGTCGGCGGTGGTCTGCCGGGTCGCCACCCCGCCGGCGGCGGGTCGGACCCGGGTCGTCGTTTCACACACTGTCGGCTCAGCCTTCGATTCGTACGGTTGCCGCGCTCAGCGACGCAGCCCGGCCCACTCGTGGTGGCGCCGCACGGTGGACAGGATGAAGTCGACGACCCGCCGTGAGGTGTCGGGCACCTGGTAGTCCGCCGGGCAGGGTACCCCGGCCGAGGCGACCTGCTCGACGGTTGCCCGGACGGCTTCCACCACGCCGGCCGGGTCCAGCCCGGTCATGATGATGCCACCGACGTCCAAGGCCTCCGGCCGTTCGATCGACTCCCGCAGCGTCACCGCTGGAAAGCCCAGGATCGCCGCTTCCTCGCTGATCGTGCCGCTGTCCGACAGCGTGCAGCGGGCGGCGCACTGCAGGCGTACGTAGTCGAACAGCCCGAACGGCTCGTGGAAGGTGATCCGGTCGAGGCTGGTCGGGTCGGTGGCCAGCACCTCCAGCCGTTTGCGGGTACGCGGATGGGTGGAGACCAGCACCGGTAGCGCCCACTCGTCGCGTACCGCCCGCAGACAGTCGAGCAGCTGGTGCAGCCGGTCCGGCCGGTCGACGTTCTCCTCACGGTGGGCGCTGACCACGAAGTACCCGCCGGCGGTCAGCCCGAGTTGGTCGAGCACGGTGGACCTGGCGATATCCGCCCGATGGTGCTCCAGCACCTCCCGCATCGGTGAGCCGGTGTGCAGGATGCGGCGCGGATGGAGGCCTTCGGCGATCAGGTTGCGGCGGGCGTGCTCGCTGTAGACGAGATTGAAGTCGGAGACGTGGTCGACCAGGCGCCGGTTGGTCTCCTCGGGCACGTTCAGGTCGAAGCACCGGTTGCCGGCCTCCATGTGGTAGACCGGCACCCGCATCCGGCGGGCCATCAGGGCGGCGATGGCACTGTTGGTGTCCCCGAGCACCAGCAGGGCGTCCGGCCGGCAGTCGTCGAGGGCGGCCTCGATGCCGACCAGGACGCCGCCGAGCACCCGACCGAGCGAGGTGGTGTCCACGCCCAGCGACCGGTCCGGCGGGCGCAGCCGCAGCTCGGTGAAGAAGACCTCGGAGAGGACCGGATCCCAGTTCTGCCCGGTGTGTACCAGGACATGGTCGACGGTGCGGTCCAGCCGGTCCATCACCCGGGACAGCCGGATGATCTCCGGCCGGGTGCCGACAACCGTCATCACGCGGGTCATGACCGACTCCTTCATTGCCGATTCGGGACGCCTGGGGCACCACCACCCACGCAAAGCGGGCAATCTCCTCATATACCAACGAAGCATCGCACTACCGGTAACGACAGCGTTGATCGGTCAGCCGGACCATCGAGAGGAGCAGCAAACCATGAGATCCGAATCCGTACGCGGCACGGGAAGCCGCGTACTCGCCGCTCTGGTGATCGCGGCGACACGGTGGAGCAGGTGGCCAGCAACCGTGCCTGTGTGCGGCACTACGCGGGCACGGAGGCCGACGACGGCGCCGACCCGGACGACGTCGCGCAGTGGCAGGCCGAGGACACCGATCTCGGCACCACCTGGTACGCCAACGCCACCGCGGCCGCGGCCGAGTTCTGGGACTCCGACCTGGTCTGCTCGATCGGTGACCCGCACTACAGCACCCACGGCTACACCATCCTGGGCGCGGCGTTGGAGGGCGCGACCGGCACCCCGGTGGGCGAGCTGACCGAATCGGAGCTGACTGCCGCGTTCAACCTGGGCACCCTGCGGCCCGAGAACCTGTCGGACACCTCGGTGCGGCGCAGCACCTTCTACGACGGCGCCAACGACGAGTACGGCGGCGACGAGGTGAGCTGGAAGGTCCTCGGCGGCGGGATGGAGTCCTCGGTCGCCGACCTGGCCCGCTTCGGCGACAAGCTGATCGGCGGCGAGATCGTCGGCCCGGACTCGCTCGACCCCATGTGGGTCGACACCGGGTGGAGCTACGCGTACGGGTGGTCGATCAGCACCGAGGACGGGCACCGCCGGATCGGCAAGACCGGTGGCGCCGACGGTTCCACCGCGTATCTACAGATGTACCCGGACGACGGGATCGTGGTGGCGGTACTGATGAACCGGGCCGACGGGGTGGCCGGCGAGAACCGGGCCGGTGTGCTCGGCTCCGAGATCGGCACGCTGGTGCTGAACACCCTGCCCTGACCGGTGCCGGATCCCCGGTCCGCGGGATGCCCGAGCGGCGTCCTGCGGCCGGGGATCCGGCGTCGCCGCCGGTACGCCGGGCGGCCGGTGCCCGGCGACTTTGCCTCGATCAACGTTTAGGGTAGCCTCACCTAACATGATCGCGACGGCGTTGCACGGCGACGACCTGGTGCTCGGATACCAGCGCACCACGGTCGTCCACGGCGTGTCCGTCGCCATCCACCCCGGCGTGGTGACCGCCCTGATCGGCCCCAACGGCAGTGGCAAGTCCACCGTGCTGCGTTCGCTCGCCCGACTGCACCGGGCATCGTCCGGCCGGATCATGCTCAGCAGCGGCAACGGCGACCTCGAGGACGCGGCACCGCTGTCCGCCCGCGACTTCGCCCGCCGGGTGACCCTGCTGTCCCAGTCGCGACCGCACCCGTCCGGCCTGCGGGTCCGCGACGTCGTCGCCTTCGGGCGCCACCCGCACCGGCGCCGGTTCAGCCCGCTCACCGACACCGACCAGGCGATGGTCGACCACGCCATGGAGCTGACCGGGACCACGCCGATGGCCCACCGCGCGGTCGACCAGCTCTCCGGCGGTGAGCTGCAACGGGTGTGGCTGGCCGCCTGTCTCGCCCAGGACACCGGCGTGCTGCTGCTCGACGAGCCGACCAACCATCTCGACCTGCGCTACCAGGTCGAGATCCTCGACCTGGTCCGTGACCTCGCGGACCGGCACCAGACGGCGCTCGGCGTCGTCCTGCACGACCTGAACCAGGCCGCCGACGTGGCCGACCAGATCGTGCTGCTGAGCCAGGGCCGGGTGCGGGCCGCCGGCCCGGCGGCCGAGGTACTGACCACGGAGCACCTCTCCGAGGTCTACGGGTTGCCGATCGACACCACCGTGGACCCGGCCACCGGTCTGGTGCGGGTCGAGCCCCGAGGGCGACACCACCGGCGCCGCTGATCGCCCGGTCAACCAACGAGTGAGGAACCCATGAGAACCCGATCGATGACGGCTGCCCTGGCCGCCGTCCTGTTTATCCCGTCGGCGCTGGCCGCCTGCGGCACCAGCGACCCGCAGACCGCAGACGAGACGCCCACGGCCAACGCCTCCGGTGATTGCGCCGACGACACCACCGTGACCTCTACCGGACCGGTGGAGGTCACCGACGCGCTCGGGCGCACCGTGACGTTGGACGAGCCGGCACAGCGGGTGGCCGTACTGGAATGGCAGCAGATCGAGGACGTCCTCACCCTGTGCCTCACCCCGGTGGCGGTGGCCGACCCGGACGGCTACCGCACCTGGGACACCGCCGAGGAGCTGCCGGACGGCGTCGCCGACGTGGGACTGCGCGGCGAGCCCAACCTCGACGCGCTGTTCGCCGCCGACCCGGACCTGGTGATCGTCGAGGCCACCGCCGAGGACGACCCGGTCATCGCGCAGCTCGCCGAGTACGACGTCCCGGTGCTGGCCACCCGGGGGGCGGATGCCGCCGACCCGGTCCAGAACATGCTGGACACCTTCGCGATGATCGCCGAGACCCTCGGCCGCTCCGATCGGGCCGACCTCGTCGCCGACGAGTTCCAGGCCAGCCTGGACGAGGCGAAGCAGCAGATCGCCGGCGCTGAGCTCACGAGCACCGAGTTCGTCTACTTCGACGGCTGGGTCCAGGGCGGCAACGTCGCTATCCGGCCGTTCGGCCAGGGATCGCTGGTCGGTGAACTCGGCGAGGCGATCGGCCTGACGAACGCCTGGACCGGCGAGGTCGACCCGGCGTACGGCCTTGGTCAGACCGACATCGAGGGGATGACCACCGTCGGCGACGCCACCCTGTTGTACACCGGCACCACCGACCCCGCCGGCAGCGTCCTGACCGAGCTGGAGAAGAACGAGATCTGGGCGTCGCTGCCGGCGGTCGAGCAGGGGCGGGCGTACGCCTTCCCGGCCGGCATCTGGACCTTCGGCGGCCCCCGCTCGTCGCAGCAGGTGCTCGACGCCTACGTCGACGTCCTGGCCAGCTGACCATCGTGAACGACGGTCCACGGGTGCCCACGGGGCTCCGTCCGACGCCGGGCACCGTCGCCACCAGACCGGTGGCGGCGTCCGGTGCGGACCGCCGGGCCGTGGTCGGCGGGTTGGGCACCCTGCTGTCGCTCGGGCTGGCCCTGGTGGTCGCCGCCGGCTGGCACCTGACCCAGGGCACCTCGGGGGTGGGGCTCGCCGACCTGCTCGCGGCGGCGGGCGGCGGGGACACAGGTGCCGACGAGGCGGTCCGGGAGATCCTGCTCGGCTCCCGGCTCCCGCGGCTGGCGGCCGGAATCGCGGTCGGCTTCGCCCTCGGCGTCGCCGGCGCGCTGTTCCAGTCGCTGGCCCGCAACACACTCGCCTCACCGGACACCCTCGCGGTGACCGCGGGGGCGTACTTCGCCGTCAGTGCGGTCGCGGCGTTCGGCCTCGGTGTGCCGCTCTGGGCGTCGGGCGTCGTCGCCTTCGTCGGCGGGCTGCTGGCCGCCGGTCTCGTTCTGGGTCTCGCCGGCGGCGCGGGCAGCTCGACGACTCGTCTCGTGCTGGCCGGCTCCGTCGTCGCGATGGCGTTGCAGTCGGCCACGGCCGCGGTGCTGATCGGCTTCCAGCAGGAAACGACCGGGCTGTTCGCCTGGGGCAGCGGATCGCTGAGCCAGCTCGGGCTGACCGCCTTCGGGCAGGCCGCGCCGGTCGTGGTCGGCGCCACGGCTGTGGCCGGGCTGCTGGCCCGCCGACTCGACCTGCTGGGTCTCGGCGACGACACGGCCGGGGCGCTGGGCGTACCGGTCCGGGCGACCCGGGCGGTCGGGACGGTGCTCGCGGTGCTGCTCACCGCGGCGGCGGTGACCCTGGCCGGCCCGATCGGGTTCGTCGGTCTCTGCGCGCCGGCGGTGACCCGGATGTCGGCACGGTTCGTACCGGCGCTGCACCGGCACGCCGTACTGGTGCCGGCGGCGGGTCTGGTCGGCGCGCTGACGGTCGTCCTGGCCGACGGGGTGATCCGCGCCCTGCTCGGCGCGGACCGGGCCGGTCAGGTGCCGACCGGGGTGGCCACCACCCTGGTCGGTGCCGTCCTGCTCATCGTGCTGGCCCGCCGGGTACGCGACTTCGGCCCGACCCGGCAACCGCCGGGCAGCCGGATGGGGCCCCGGAGCCGCCGCCGGTACCGGACGGTCCTGGCGGTCGTCAGCGCGACCGCCGCCGGCGCCGGGCTGCTCGGCCTGCTCGCCGGCAACACCTGGCTGCTCACCGGCGACATCGCGCTCTGGCTGTCCGGTGAAGGACCGCCCGTCATCCGCTTCGCACTGGACGAACGGGCACCACGGGTGGCGGCGGCGCTGGCCGCCGGGGGTGCCCTCGCGTTGTCCGGTTCCCTGGTCCAGGCGACCTGCCGCAATCCGCTCGCCGAGCCGGGAATCCTCGGCATCACCGGTGGGGCCGGGCTGGCCGCAGTGATCGTGGTGACCGGCGGCGTCGGCGGCAACGCGACGATGATCGCCGCCGCCACCGGCGCCGCGCTGGCCGCCTTCGGTCTGGTCTACTCCGTGGCCTGGCGGGGCGGGCTGCACACCGACCGGCTGGTCCTGATCGGTGTCGGGGTCTGGTACGCGGCGACCGCCCTGACGACCTATCTGCTGGTGCGGTCGAATCCGTGGGACACGCCGAAGATCTACACGTGGCTGTCCGGCACGACGTACGGCCGCAGTTGGACCCAGGTGGTCCCGGTGGTGGTCGCCCTGCTGGTGGCGCTGCCGGTCGCCCTGGCCGCCCACCGCGAGCTGGACCTGATCGCGATCGACGAGGACTCGCCCCGGATCGTCGGTGTCGGTCTGGAACGGATCCGTCTCCTGGTGCTGGCGGTCGCCGCCGTGCTGGCCGCGTTGAGCGTGACCGCGATCGGTGTCGTCGGCTTCGTCGGACTGGTCGCGCCGCACGCCGCACGGGCGCTCGTCGGCGGCCGGCACGCGCGGATCATCCCGGTCGCGGTGCTGCTCGGTGCGGTCCTGCTCGGACTGGCCGACACCGTGGGCCGTACCGTCGTCGCGCCGGCCCAACTGCCGGCCGGCCTGGCGGTGGCGTTGATCGGTGCCCCGTACTTCGTCTACCTACTGGCCCGGTCCCGGGCCTGATCCCGGCGGCTCCGGACAGCTTCAGCCAACACTGTGGTCACTGCTCGTGACCTAACGCCCTTCCACACCTTCTGTCGACACTGGCGAAAGTCTGGGATGAACCACCGAAAGATGTAGACACCTCGATCCCAAGTCCGATAGCCTCCAGATCACCGAGGCATTCGGTTAGGTAACCAAACAGTTTGGCTGCCCCGACCGGACGCCGTCGGGCGGGCACGGCACCCGCCCGACGGCGACGACCTCGCCGGGGCCGTGGCACCCCCCGGAAACACTGGACGCATCCGATCGGCGCGGCGGCGCGCGCCCGCACCCCCGTCGCCCTACTCATTCCCTGGCCGCCAGGGCAGTCGTCACCTGTCGGACCCGCCCAACGTTTCCCGTCACCTACCTACCCGCACACCCGGTATCACCACCGCACCCGCCCGGCGTCGGCCGCCTGCCCCGGGTGCCGGTGAAGCGTGGCCGCACCCGTGCCCCCACTGGTGCAGTTTCCGCGCGCCCGGATCACCCCCGGCCGGTGGCCGACCATGCACCGAGTCTGTCCGAAACGGACCGGCCTGTGATGAAAGGTACGCTGAGATGGCAGTCAACCCTGACCAACACGGCGGAGCTGTCCGCCCGAGCAGAGCACCGACCCGACCGCGACGGTCGCTGACCGCGCTGGCGGCCGTGGTCGGCATGGTCCTCACCACCACATTGGCCGCGGCGCCGGTCAACGCCCGCCCGACCCACGGCGGTCCACCGGAGTACCGGGCCGCCCAGGTACTGACCTGGACCACGGGCAACGACGTCACCGCGTACACCTCGGCGCCGACCACCGCCGAGCCCGGCCCGGCGACGCTGGTCTTCGAGAACAGCGCAGCGACCGGCAACACCAGCGGCATGCAGCACACGCTCACCTTCGAGACCGCTGACCCGACCTACAACCAGGACGTGAACGTCAACATCCTGGCCGACCCGTACGACGCCAACGGCGGCCTGTGGACCGTCGACGTGGTACTCACTCCGGGGACGTACCGGTACTTCTGCGCCATCCCCGGCCACGGTCTGATGAACGGGCTACTGGTGGTCAGCGACGACAACACCGAAGACACCACCGCGCCCCAGGTGACCGCGGCGCTGGCCGGGCCGCGCGACGACGACGGGGGCTACCTCGGTGCCGCCACCGTCACCCTCACCGCCACCGACGACATGTCCGGTGTCGACACCATCGAACACTCCCTCGACGGCGACGAGTTCAGCGAGTACACCGCCCCGGTCACCGTCAACGAGCCGGGCCAGCACACGCTGACCTACCGGGCGACCGACATCGCCGGAAACACCTCGGACCCGCGGTCGGTCACCTTCACCGTCACCACGCCCCCGGACCCGGACACCACCGCACCCACGGTGACCTCGTCCGTCTCCGGTGCCCGGACGCCGGACGGCGGCTACCTCGACACCGCGACGGTGACCCTGATCGCGACCGACGACGACTCCGGGGTCGCCAGTGTCGAGTACTCCCTCGACAGCGGTGCCTACACCGGCTACACCGCCCCGGTCACGGTGAACAGCCCGGGTACGCACACGGTCAGCTACCGCGCCACCGACGAAGCCGGCAACACCTCCGATCCCGGATCGGTCACCTTCACCGTGGTCGCCGGCGGCGGCGATCCGCAGTGCCCGGTGCTGGACACCCGCCCGACGGTCTGGCTGGGCACCCGCAACAGTGCGGTGCCCAACCGGCAGGTGGGTCCCGGCTGCACCATCAACAACCTGATCGCCAGCGAACGGATCTGGCGTAACCACAACGAGTTCATGCAGCACGTCCGCGCGGTGGTCAAGAACCTGCGCGAACAGGGTGTCATCAGCCAGGCCGAGCGGGTCACCCTGATCGACACGGCCAAGCTGTCGGCAGTCGGCAAGTCGGACGCCCACACCGGCTACCAGTCGATCCTCAACCGGTCGGGCGCGTCGTTCGATCAGTGGGAGCAGGTCGGCGCGGGCGGGTTCACCCGCAACGCCGACGGTTCGATCACCAGCCGGCCGGTCGCCGGACTCGGCCTGCTCTGGTTCCCGATCCGCAGCTACGGCGACTTCTCGGTGAAGCTGCAGTGGCGCGACGACGCCCCGGGTGACGCCCGGGCCAACAGCGGCGTCTTCGTCCGGTTCCCCGGCGTGCACCAGCATCCGCAGGAGCCCCGGCCGGAGTGGGTGGCCATCAAGTACGGCCACGAGGTGCAGATCTTCGACGGCCCGGTCGGCGACCGCTACAAGACCGGTTCGGTGTACGGGTTCGACGGCGTCGACGTTGACGCCGCCGGGGTCACCCCGAAGGGCACCTGGAACGACTACGAGATCCGGGTGGTCGGGCAGCACTACTCGATCTTCCGCAACGGGGAGCTGGTCAACGAGTTCGTCAACACCCCTGACCTGGTGTTCGACCCGCCTCGGGCCGACGACCCGGGCGGTGCCGGTCGGCAGCGGACCGAAGGTTACCTCGGCCTGCAGGTGCACGGCGCGGACGACATCGTCAGCTTCCGCAACGTCCGGATCGCCCCGCTGACGCCGTGAGCGGCCCGGGACCCCGACGGACAGACCACCACCCCCGACCGGCGATGACCGACGCGACGAACAGGAACGGACGTTGAACGAGACGACAGAGTTGAGCACCGGCCCGATCGACGAATCGGCCAGACCGGGTGGCCCGCCTGATAACGGCGTGGGCCGGGCCCTGGTGGTCCTGGCGGTCCTGGCGGTCACCTTCGCCAGCGCGGGTGCCGCGTACGCGGTCAACCACCGCGCCACCGACCCGGTGGCCGCAGTCGAACCAGCCGACGGCGTGGTGCCCGGGGGCTGCGTGGCTCCGGACCGGGAGCTGCAGCTGTACGCCGTGGAGCTGCCCCGCGACCCGGTGACCAACCAGATCCGGCTGGGCTACGGCCTGACCCCGCAGACCGCCTCCTACCCGGGCCCGACGATGGAGATGATCGAAGGCGAGTGCCTGGCGATCACCCTGCACAACCAGGTGACCGCCGAGACGCTGGGTCAACTGCGGACCGATCCGGAGCACCCGCTCGGCGTCTCGTTGCACGCACACGGGGTGAAGTACACCCAGGACTCCGACGGGACCGTACACAGTGGCTCCTATGTCGGGCCGGGTGAGTCCCGGACCTACACCTGGTACGCGAAGCCGCGCAGTTCCCGGACCGGCTCGCCGGGCACCGCCGGCTACTGGTGGTACCACGACCACGTGGTCGGCGGCCCGCACGGCACCCAGGGCATCGGCTCGGGCCTGTTCGGCGGCCTGGTGGTACGCCGGCAGGGCGACCCCCGGCCGGACCGGACCTACGTGACGGTCTTCGGCGACCGCCAGTCGATCAACCTGCGTCGCGGGGCCGCGACCGACGACTGCGACCTGGACAACCCGGTGCCCGGCCCGGCCTGCTTCGTCGCGAAGGTCGGCGAGCGGGTCGAGTTCATCGTGGTCGGCACCGGCGACGACATGCACACCTGGCACGTCCACGGCCACTCCTGGGCGGACACCCGCACCGGCGTGGTCGCCGGCGACAACAAGGCGATCGTCGACTCCATCCCGGTTATCGACAACAAGACCCTCGGTCCCGGTGACTCGTTCGGCGTGACCATCGTCGCCGGCGACTCGGTCGGACCGGGCCACTGGATGCTGCACTGCCACATGCAGTTCCACTCCGACCTGGGCATGGCCACCACCCTGCACGTCCTCGACGAGAACGGACAGATGCCGCCCGGCGGTCACCAGCACCGTGCGGTGCTCGCCCAGTCGGGTGTCGACGTCGGCGGCGAGCCGGCCGCCGACATCCAGGCCGGTGCCGGACACGACGGCCACCAGAACTGAACCGTCCCAGCCACCCCACCCCGGCGCATCCCGCGCCGGCCGCTGTAAGGAGCAGGAATGGCCGACAGACGCCATTTCAGATTCCCCCGACTGCGCCACCGATCAGCCGCCGCGGCCGCGGCCGTCACCCTGCTGGGCGGTCTGCTGACCGCGCCGGTCTCCCCCGCCCAGGCTGACCCCACGCCACCCACCTGGGGCAACCGGGTCGTCAACGTGCTGGTCTTCCACGGCCCCGAGGCCGAACAGAGCGACCCGGTCCGCCGGGCCACCAACGTCATCCGGCGGCTCGGCAACGAGCACGGCTTCTATGTGCACTCGTCCGACGATCCGAGCGTGTTCAACCCCGACAACCTGGCCCGCTACCGCAGCGTGGTCTTCCTCTCCACTGCCGGCGTCACCCTCGACGACGCGCAGGAGGCGGCGTTCCAGGCGTACGTCAAGGGCGGCGGCGGCTTCGTCGGCGTGCACGACGCGGCGTACACCCAGCCCGGATCGGAATGGTTCACCGGTCTGCTCGGCACCCGGCCGGCACCCACCCTGCCGCCGGCGGAGACGGTGGTCGAGTCGAGCGCCAGCGGCAACAACCCGCCGAACGAGACCGCCAGCCACGCGTTCGACCGCGCCACCGGCACCAAGTGGCTGACCCGCTCCCCGACCGGCTGGCTGGCCGGTGAGCTGGCTGAGCCGACCGTGGTCAACCGGTACGCGCTCACCTCGGCCAACGACTTCCCCGGCCGCGACCCGCGGGACTGGACGCTGCAGGGGTCCAACGACGGCAAGAACTGGACCGATCTGGACCGCCGGACCGGGCAGAGCTTCCCACAGCGGTTCCTCACCCGGCAGTTCGCGTTCGACAACACCGAGGCCTACCGGCACTACCGGCTGGACATCACCGCGAACAGCGGCGAGCCGCTGACCCAGCTCGCCGAGCTCTGGCTGATCGGTGCCGACGCCGGCGCGGCACCGGAGACCCAGATCCAGCAGGCAGAGGTCGACGTCACCGACCGCAACCACCCGGCGACCCGCGACCTGCCGATGAACTGGACCCGCGACGACCAGTGGATCAGCTGGGACCCGAACCCGGTTGGTCGGGTGCACGTCGTCGCCCAGGTCGACGAGACCAGCTACGACGCAGGGCTCAGCGGCAACGGACCGTTCCACCCGGTGGCCTGGTGCCACGACTACGACGGTGGCCGGTCGTTCTACACCGGAATGGGCCGCACCGAGGCAAGCTGGGCCAAGGACCTCCAGTTCCGCGACCACATCCTCGGCGCGATCCAGTGGACCGCCGGCACGGTACGCGGTGACTGCCAGGCGACGATAGCCGCCAACTACCGGATCGAGCGGCTCACCGGCACCAACCAGCAGGGTGAACTGGATCAGGTCGGTGAGCCGCACGGCCTGACCATCGCGCCGGACGGCACGGTCTTCTACATCGGCCGCGCCGCCTGCCCCTCCGGGGCGATCCCCGACTGGTCGAACCCGGACATCGGCAAGGGCTGCGGCACCATCCACCAGTGGGATCCGCGGACTCGGGAGGTGAAGCTGCTCACCACTCTGGAGGTGATGGGCAACCGGGGCAGCGGCAGCGAGCTGGTCAAGAGCGAGGAGGGTCTGCTGGGCATGACCCTGGATCCGGCGTTTACCGACAACGGCTGGTTCTACGTGTACTGGATGCCCCACGAGTCGATCGACCGGGAGAACCGGATCGGCCAGCGGACCGTGTCCCGGTTCACCTACGACCACGACAACGCCAGCATCGACCAGGCCACCCGTGAAGACCTGCTCAGCTGGGACACCCAGATCCACAGCTGCTGCCACGCCGGGGGTGGGATGACCTTCGACGACGCGGGCAACCTGTACGTCAGCACCGGTGACGCCAACTCGTCCGGTGGCTCCAGCGGCTACTCCGGCAACAACTGGACCCAGGAGTACGCCGGCGTCTCGTTCCAGGACGCCCGCCGTACCGCCGGCAATACCAACAACCTCAACGGCAAGATCCTGCGGATCACACCGAAACCGGACGGCACGTACAGCATCCCGGACGGCAACCTGTTCACCGGCGAGGAGGAAGGCGGCGGCAAGACCCGCCCGGAGATCTACGTCATGGGGGTACGCAACCCGTCGCGCATCGCCTGGGACCCGGTCAACGACTGGCTGACCGCTGCCTGGGTCGGCCCGGACGCCACCAACCCGGATCCGGAACTCGGTCCGGCGAAGTACGAACACGCCACGATCATCACCTCCGCCGGTAACCAGGGCTGGCCGTACTGCATGGGCAACCGGCAGCCGTACCGGGACCGCAGCAACACCGACGCGTCGGTACTGACCGGCTGGTACGACTGCGACAATCCGCGGAACACCTCGCCGCGGAACACCGGGCTGGTGAATCTGCCGCCGGTGCGCGACAACATGATCTGGTACTCGCCGCAGGGCGGCGGCCCGGTCTTCCCGACCCGTGCCGGTGGCAGCGGGTTGCCCACGTACGAGCCGGGCGAAGAGACCTTCACCCGGCCCTACCTGCGCGGTGGCGGCCAGGCCGTGATGAACGGCCCGACGTACCACCGCTCACAGGTCGACACCGACAGCGGTGTGGCCTGGCCGGTGCACTGGGACGGCAAGTGGTTCATCGGTGACCAGTCCAACGCGGACAACCGGGTGGCGGTCACCGTCGACCCGGCGGTGGTGCCCGACCAGGGCGCCCCCGCCTACGCGGAGGACCTTCGGGCGATCATTCCCGGTGGCAACGGCGGCACCCAGTTGCAGCACTGGATGGACGCCAAGTTCGGCCCGGACGGCGCGCTCTACCTGCTGGACTACGGCGGCGGATTCTTCACCCTGCACGGCAATCAGAAGCTGATCCGGATCGTCTACGACGGCGGCGCGCCGACCCCGGGACCGGAGTACGCCTCGGCCCGGGTCCCGGATCCGAGCGACCCGCGTACGGTGACCTTCTCCAGCCACCGGGTGGGCGGGGTGGCCTGGGAGTGGACCTTCGGTGAGGGCAACCGGGTGTCGCACCTGCCGCACCCGACCCACACCTACCGCAAGCACGGGCGGTTCCAGGCGACGGTGAAGGTGACCTACGCCGACGGCGAGGTGGCCGAGCACACCGTCGTGGTCGACACCGGCTGCGACGCACCGGATGCCCGGGAAACGGTCTGGCTGCTGGACACCGACACCGGGGTGACGAACCACGACGCCGGTGCCGGGTGCACGGTCAACGATCTGATCGACGACGAGCGGCAGTGGCCGAACCAGGGCTCGTTCACCAGCCACCTGGACGAGGTGCTGGCGCAGCTCACCGACGGCGAGGTGCTCGACGAGCAGGAGGCGGCGACGCTGCGGACCGCCGGTGCCGACTCACCCGTCGGTCGGACCGCCGGCTACCGGACGCTGTTCGACGGCACCAGCCATTCGCTGTCAGGGTGGCGGCAGGCCCCCGGAGGCACGTTCCGGCTGCTACCGGATGGGTCGATCAGCAGCTCCGGCGGGCTGGGCATGCTCTGGTACGGCGAGGAGGAGTTCGCCGACTACTCGCTACGGCTGCGGTTCAAGGACGTGTCACCGGGTGACACCCGGGCCAACAGCGGGGTGTTCGTCCGGTTCCCGGATCCACGAGTGCCGGTGGACGAGCGGCCGGAGGGCAGCTGCGGCACGGTCGGCTCCGCCCGCAGTTCCCAGGCCTGGGTGGCGATCTTCTGCGGCCATGAGATCCAGCTCTACGACGGAGCGGGCGGAGAACCGCAGAAGACCGGGTCGATCTACAATTTCCAGCCCAACGACCTGGACCAGGCGCTGCCCGCACCGAAGGGCGAGTGGAACGACTACGAGATCCGGGTAGTCGGACAGCACTACACGATCATCCGTAACGGGGTGACGATCAGCGAGTTCGACAACGTGCCGGGCAAGCAGTCGTCCCGGGCGGGTGACCCGCCCACCGATCTGCGCCAGTTCGTCAGCGGATTCATCGGTCTGCAAAACCACGGTAACAGCGACGTGATGGAGTTCCGCGACGTACGACTACGGACTCTCTGACCGGTGACGTGGGGGGGGGGGGGGGGGGGGGGGGGGGGGGGGGGGGGGGGGGGGGGGGGGGGGGGGGGGGGGGGGGGAGCGGGGGGGGGAAGAGGAGATACACACATAAAA
>NZ_JBSWXD010000124.1:0-20847 GCF_056160425.1 Micromonospora sp. ABR4_055 | reverse complement strand
AAAACCACCCCCCGTGTGGGGGGGGGGGGGGGGGGGAACGCTCCCCCACAACCTGCGCGCGTAGCGGGGGGGGTTTCTCACCCCCCCCCCCCCCCCCCCCCGGCCGGCGACCGTCGCCGACACCACCTCGGGCCCGCCGGCCGCCACGTGCAGCCCCACCAGCCGGACCGGCCGCTGCTGCAGCAGGCGCAACCGCAGGGTACGCCGCCCGTCGGCGGCCACCCCGCTGTCGTCGAGCAGGTCCAGCGCCGGCGCCGGCAGGTCCGCCGCCTCGGCCGGCCCGGTACGCAGCGGATGGTCGCCGATCAGCGGAAACTCGTCCGCCACCGAGGCGGCCTGGTCGACGTACCCGGCGGTCCACGGCTGCGGCCGGGTCTCCCAGCTCAACCAGCGGGCCTCGCCGGTGTCGGTGTCCAGCGCGTACATCAGCTGGGTGGGTACCGGATGGTCGGCGTCGAACCGGTCCACTACGAAGCCGACCACGGCGAGCATCAGCGCGGCGAGCCCGGCGGCGACCGCTGGCACCGGCCCGGCCCGGCGGGCCCGGACCGCGGCGACGCCGCGCTGCCCGCCGGCCTGCGGCAGCAGCAGGTCCAGCACCGGCAGCGCAGCCAACGCCAGCAGCGTCGCGACGAACGCGGCGGCTGCGGCCAGACCCATGCCCAGCGCCGGGAAGAGCAGTACCACCGTCGGTGCCAGCAACAGCACGCCGACCGTCGCCCCGGCGGCCAGCGCCACCACCGGCCACGGACCGGTTGTCCGCAGCGACAGCGCGACCAGGCAACCGGCCGTGCCGGCCAGGGCCGGCAGCGTCGCCAGGTACGACCCGCCGGGGGCGAGTGCGGCGAGCAGCAGGCCGATCAGCGTCAGCCAGGCCAGCCCGCCGACGGCCAGCGCCGCCGGGCCGACCCGCCGTCGTAGCAACGCGTACCAGGTGAAAACCACGGCCGTGGTCAGCGCCAGCACCGCCAGCCGGTACGGCACCGGCCGGTACGGGTCGAGCAGGTCGGCGTACTCCGGCCGGAGCCGGACCACGACGGTCCACAGCAGTTGCGCGGTGGCCGGCGCGGCGACCAGCGGGATCGCCGCCAGGCCGAACCCGGCGGCCAGTCGCGGCCAGTCGGCCCGGCCACGTCGCCGGGTCGCCCACGCCAGTACGCCGACCGCGACGGCGGCCAGCACCGCCAACGGCCAGGTCAGTGTGCCGGGGTAGCGGGCCAGCCCGAGCGGGGTGGGAAAGTAGGTTGCGTCGGAGTCGGCGGCCAGCGCCGGGATGTCCGCCGCGCCGAACCCGCGGGCCAGGCCGAGGGTGTTGTCGCCGTGGTGCTGCAGGCTGGCCCGGTCCATCGACGCGGGGGTGTCCTGCGGGGTGTGGTAGATGGCCGAGCCGTCGATGTACGCCGAGTTCAGCCCGGCGAAACCGGCGTCCAGGAACGGGGTGAAGTCGGTGTCGTTGGGCAGCAGCCGGTAGACCTCGACGGCGAACGACGTGCCGATCGGGTGCGGGGCGGCGCGGCCGAACACGTCGACCAGGGCGGCGTTGTCGCGGGACGTCTCGAAGGTGACCACCGGCCCGCCGCTGCCCCGCGCCTCCAGGTTGAGCACCACGGTGTCGTCGGCGTCGGCCAGCGGATGCCCGGCGACGAACGCCGCCGCCCCGCACAGGCACGCCTCCTCGGCGTCGGTGAACAGCAGCACGACGTCGTTGCGCGGCCGGTCACCTTCGGTGATGGCACGGGCCACCTCCAGCAGGGTGCCGACGCCGGCGCCGTCGTCGTTTGCACCCGGACTGACCTGGACCGAGTCGTAGTGGGTGACCAGCACGATCCGTCCGGTCGGGTCGGTTCCCGGGATCTGGGCGACCACGTTGCGTACCCGGGCCAGGGTGGCGCCGCTGGCCGCGCCGCTGAGCTGACCGGCCTCGCCGCCGACCGCGTCCTGGGTCTGCGGGGCCAGCCCCAGCGCGGTCAGCGTGTCGACCAGGTAGTCGCGGACGTCGTCGTTGGCGGCGCTGCCGGTCGGGTGCGGCCGCTGCGCGATCCGTTCGATGTGCCGGTGCGCCCGGTCGGCGCTGAACTCGCTGGCCGGCGCGCCGGCGCCGCGCGGCGCGGGTGGACGCAGGTCGACCAGCGCGGCGGCGGCCACCAGGCCGAGGGCGGCCAGCGCGGCCAGCGCGGCGGCCGGCCGCCGGTGGGGCCGGGCGAACACCCGGTGGGCGGCGGCGACAAGGGGTACGCCCATGGTGCTCTCCTGCGCTGCGTGGGTAAGGGTGGCTACATCCTGCCCAATCCGGGCTGGCCGGGTAACCAGGCATCGGCCGGGTGGCCTACTTTGTGCAAGTGCTTGCTGTTGTGTGCCCTGTTCGGCTGGGAGACGATCAGCGGGTCATCGAAAAGGAGCTCACCATCGACACTCACCTGGCGCGGCGGCGGACCAGCGGCAGGCCGGCATGACCGGTTCGTCACTCGTTCCGCCCCGTTCCGATCCTCGGTCCGAGCCGGGCCCGCCGGTGGCTGTCGCACCGACGGAGCGGCTGCGGGTGCTGTTGGTCGAGGACGACGAGGGCGACGCGTTCCTCGTCGGCGAGTTGCTGGCGGAGGCGCAGGCGGCGGTCGACCTGGTGGTGGCGAACAGCCTGAACCAGGCCCGGGAGCGGATCGCCGGGGTTGACTGCGTCCTGCTCGATCTGGGGCTGCCGGACGCGCAAGGGCTGGACGGTCTGCGCCGGGTGCTCGGGGTGGCCGGCCGGGCGGCGGTCTGCGTGCTCACCGGCCGGCAGGATGAGCACCTCGGCATCGGCGCGGTCGCCGAAGGCGCCCAGGACTACCTGGTCAAGGGTCAGGTCGACGGGGTACTTCTGAGCCGGGCACTGCGGTACGCCGTGGAGCGTAAGCGGGCCGACGAGAACGCCCGCCGGCTGCGTGAGGTCGAGCTGCGGCAGGCCGAGTCGGCCCGGCTGGAGCGCGGGCTGCTGCCGCAGCCGCTGATGGACACCGACGAGGTTTCGGTGCACACCTTCTATCGGCCGGGTCGGCACGCCGCGCTGATCGGCGGGGACTTCTTCGACGTGGTGCAGACCACGCCCGAGCGGATCGACCTGATCGTCGGCGACGTCTGCGGGCACGGCGCCGACGAGGCCGCGCTCGGGGTCGAGCTGCGGGTCGCCTGGCGGGCGCTGGTGCTCGCCGGGGTGGCCGACGACGCGGTGCTGCCGGCGCTGGAGCAGGTGCTGATGAGCGAACGCCGGCTGCGGGAAATCTTCGCGACGGTGGCCGCCGTCCGGCTGGACCTGGCCGCCAACCGGGCCACTGTACGGTTGGCGGGACATCCGCCGCCGCTGCTGTTCCGCCACGGTCAGGTCGCGCCGGTGCCCGCCCCGGGCGGCCTGCTGCTCGGCGTCCACCCCCGCCCGCCCCGCGCCTTCGATGTGGAGTTCGACGCCGATGAGTGGTCCCTGTTGATGTACACCGACGGTCTGATCGAGGGGCGGCTCGGTGACTCCGACGAACGGCTGGACGTGGCCGGCCTGCAACGGCTGGTGGCCGAGCCGGCGGCCCGGGACGTGCCGCTGCCGGCGCTGCCCGGCTGGCTGGTCGGCCGGGCCGAGGAGATCAACGGTGGTCCGCTCGCCGATGACGTGGCGATGCTGCTGGTCAGCCGGGGCGTAGGCCGGTGACCGCCGCTCCGCCACCGGCCGGGGTGTCCCGGGCCAGCCGGTTGACGCTGCGTGCCCGGGTGACGCTGCTCTGCGTCGTGGTGGGTGGACTGCTGGCGGCCCTGGCCGGCGGCGCGGCGCTGGTCGCCCGAGCCAACCAGGACCACATCGACACCATGCTCACCAGGATCGGCCCGCTGCGGACCGACGCGGAGAGCCTGCTGACCGTGCTGGTCGACCAGGAGACCGGGGTACGTGGCTACGCGGTGTCCGGTGACCCGGCCGATCTCGCGCCGTACCGTCAGGGGGCGGTGCAGGAACGGCAGCTGATCGACCACATGCTGAGTCTGATCGCGGAGGACGATCCGCTGCGCGGCCAGATCGAGGCCATCGCCGACCAGGCACGGCAGTGGCGCGACCTGGTCGCCGAGCCGGCGATCGCCGCCGTCGAGACGGACGGGACCGATGCCGGGCAGGCGCTGCTCGGCGACGCTGCCCGGGAACGTTTCGACGACCTACGGGTTGACGTCGACCAGCTGCAGGCGGACATTCTGACGGTCCGGGACCGGGTCGCGGCGGACGCCCGGGGGACCAGCCGGACCCTGGCGGGTCTGCTGGCCGTGGCGGCGGCGGTGGTGGTTCTGGCCGGGGTGGTGCTGCTGATGTCGCTGAACAGGCTGGTGATCGGCCCGGTCACCGGTCTCGCCGCGCAGGTGCGGCAGGTGGCCAACGGCGAGTACCACCGGGACATCGCGAACGTCGGGCCGCCGGAGCTGGCCGCGCTGGCCAGCGACGTGGACGGCATGCGACGCAAGATCGCCGCAGATCTGGCCGAGGTGCGTGAGGCCCGGGAACGGGTCGAGTGGGTGAACGGCCAACTGCAGAGGCAGGCCGAGGAGCTGGTCCGGTCCAACCGTGACCTGGAGCAGTTCGCCTACGTGGCGTCGCACGACCTGCAGGAGCCGCTGCGCAAGGTGGCCAGCTTCTGCCAGTTGCTGCAGCGCCGGTACGCCGGTCAGCTGGACGCCCGCGCGGACCAGTACATCGCCTTCGCTGTCGACGGCGCGCAACGGATGCAGCGGCTGATCAACGACCTGCTGGCGTTCTCCCGGATCGGCCGGATGACCTCCGGCTTCACCGACGTCGACCTGAACAAGGTGATGACCGAGGTGGCCGGTCAGACCGAGGCGAGCCGGGAGTACGCCGGCGGCGAGCTGACCTGGTCGGAGCTGCCGGTGGTCACCGGCGAGGAGCCGTTGCTGACGAATCTGCTGGTGAACCTGGTCAGCAACGCGTTCAAGTTCCGTCGGCCGCAGGTGCCGCCCCGGGTGGAGGTCTCCGCCCGTGAGCTGGCCGGCGAGTGGGAGATCACCTGTCGGGACAACGGCATCGGGATCGAAGCCGAGTTCGCTGACAAGATCTTCGTGATCTTCCAGCGCTTGCACTCGAAAGACGCCTACCCGGGCACCGGGATCGGGCTGGCGATCGGCAAGAAGATCGTCGAGTACCACGGCGGCCGGATCTGGGTTGACACCCAGGTCGACCAGGGTACGGCGATTCGTTTTACGCTTCCGGTGACCGCCCGCCCGGACCCGGTGTCCGCCGCGTCGGCCGACGGCGGCGCCGAGAAGGAGGCGAAGGTGTGATGACCGAACCGGACGGCAAGAGCCCGATAGAGGTCCTGCTGGTCGAGGACGATCCGGGTGACGTGCTGATGACCCAGGAGGCGTTCGAGGAACACAAGGTCCGTAACCGGCTCACCGTCGTCTCGGACGGCGCCGAGGCCTTGGCCTACCTGCGCCGGGAGGGCAAGTACGCCGACGCGGTGCTGCCCGACCTGATCCTGCTCGACCTGAACCTGCCCCGGCGCGACGGCCGTGAGGTCCTCGAGGAGATAAAGAAGGACGACGACCTGGGCCGGATTCCGGTGGTGGTGCTCACCACCTCGCAGGCCGACGAGGACATCCTGCGCTCCTACCAGCTGCACGCGAACGCGTACGTGACCAAGCCGGTGGACTTCGAGCGGTTCATCGCGGTGATCCGGCAGATCGACGAGTTCTTCGTCAGCGTGGTTAAGCTGCCCCCGCGCGGCTGACACATGATCGACGAGGTGGGTGAGCTGCTGCGGGAAGCGGCGGCGCGGGCGGTGCTGCCCTGGTTCAACCAGCTGTCCGCCGAACACATCACCGAGAAGGCCCCGGGTGACCTGGTCACCGTCGCCGACCAGCAGGCCGAGGAGTTCATCGCGGCCGGGCTGCGGCGGCTGGCACCGGGGTCGGTGGTGGTCGGTGAGGAGGCGGTCGCCGTCGATTCGCGGCTGCTACGTCGGTTGCGCGACGCCGGCCGGGTCTGGCTGGTCGACCCGATCGACGGTACGGCGAACTACGCGGCCGGCCGTCGGCCGTTCGTGATGATGGTGGCCCTGCTAGCCGCCGGTGAGCCGGTGGCGAGCTGGATCCTTGACCCGGTGGGCGGGTCGCTGGTGGTGGCCGAGCATGGGTCCGGCTGCTGGGTGGACGGGGTGCGGCTGGCACCGCCGACGACCGCGCCCCCGGTGGACCGGCTGCGCGGGGCGGTGCCGTTGGAGTACCTGCCGGTGCCGGTGCGGGCAGCTGTGGAGGCCGGCGGTGAGCGGTTGGGTGCGGTGCTGCCCGGTCAGCACTGCGCCGGCCGGGAGCACTGGGACATCGCCGCCGGGGAGCAGGACTTCGCGATGTTCTGGCGGACCCTGCCGTGGGACCACGTGCCGGGCACGCTGCTGGTGCGGGAGACCGGCGGCGTCGCGATGCGGCTGGACGGCAGCCCGTACGACTTCACCGACGACCGGTCGGGGCTGCTGGTGGCCAGGACCGACGCGGCCTGGCAGGAGGTACGGGCGGCGCTGCTGCCGGCCGGGTGATCAGCCGCCGCCGGTCGGCTGCCAGTCGACGGCCAGGCTCTCCCGGGCACCGGCGCGCTCCAGGTGTTCGCCGACGAGGTACTCCACCCGGGCGAGCCCGATGTCGTCGTCGCTGTCGGCGTGCAGCGTGAGACTGTCGTTGGTGGCGTCGATCCGGCAGGTACCGAAGCCGAAGTCGATCAGCCCCTGGTCGGCGGTCCATTTGACCGGTACGGCGGTGGCGAAATGTTCGCACAGGTGGGTCAGGTGGCGTTGCGACCGTGGGGTCCGGACGTGAGCCTCGGAACGTGGCACCGAAATCCTCACTGGAGACTGTGAATAAGGTTAGGCTAGCTTAATTTATTGACCCCTGCGGCATTGCCGAGATGGCTGTGCGACACGCCAGGCGTCACGCCCGGTAATCGTGTTGATTTTGCGTGATTGGTTCATTGCTGCAGGTAATAGTTCAGGCCTGGCTGCGCGCCATCTGCATGATGTGGTAATGCGCTCGACTCGCCGACGTTCCAGTGGCAACGGTGAAATCCGGTAAGCTGTGCCCGGTTTACGGACCGCGACCTGACAATGTGATCCAGGAGGACGCGACTGTGGTCGGCACGACGGTATCCCGGCGGCGCTCCGGTGCGGCGGCGTCACTCGTTGCGCTGGTCACCGCGATCGCGCTGGTGATCGGCGCGCCGGTCGCCTCGGCTGCGCCCGACGCCCCGGACGAAGGCGACAACAAGAGCCTGCGCGAGGTCCTGGAAGCCGCTTCCAAGGGGCACATCGAGGCGAAAGCCAAGCTGGACAACTCCAAGAAGCGCCAGAAGGAGTTGACCACCCAGTACGACGCCGTACAGGAGCGGCTCGTCTCGCTCACCGACGAGGTCGGGCTGATGGCGGCCGAGTCCTACCGGGTGGGGCGGCTGACCTCGGTCACCATGCTGCTGAACAGCGCTTCCCCGGCCGACATGCTGGACCGCGCCGCCGGGCTGGAGGTCATGGCCCAGCGGGAGGGCCGCAACCTGCGAGCCCTCACCGAAGCTCACGAGCAGGCCGCCCGGGCCAAGGCCGCGATCGACAACGAGGTACGGGAGCAGGAAAAGCAGGTCGCCATCATGGCCCGCAAGAAGCAGGACGCCGAGCGCGCCCTGGCGGCCGTCGGCGGCCAGTCAAGCGGCGGATTCGTCAGCACCACCTCGGCCGCCGCAAAACCCGCGCCACGCAACTCCGACGGCTCCTGGCCCTCCGAATCCTGCAACGTCGACGACCCCACCACCTCCGGCTGCATTACCCCGCGCACCCTGCACGCCCTGAACCAGGCGAAGTCCGCCGGATTCACCCGGTACGTCTCCTGCTTCCGCAACGGCGGCAGCGGCGAGCACCCCAAGGGTCGGGCCTGCGACTTCTCCGCCGAAGCCGGCGGATTCCAGAACCGCGCCGCCACCGGGGGCAACCGCACGTACGGCAACAATCTCGCCGGGTACTACATCAACAACGCCGACCGGCTCGGTGTGCTCTACGTCATCTGGTACCGGCAGATCTGGATGCCCGGCACCGGCTGGCGGGCCTACAACGGCGGCGGCAGCCCGGCCGGCGACCACACCAACCACGTGCATCTGTCGATGCTCTGACCCAACCACGTGCATCTGTCGATGCTCTGACCCAACCACGTGCATCTGTCGATGCTCTGACCCAACCACGTGCATCTGTCGATGCTCTGAACCACCATCCCTGCATCCCGCTCGACCGCCCGTCGGACGGCAGGCGGGATGCGTACCATCACAGCGATGGACTCGCCACCACCGGACACGCCGCTGCGGCCCGGCCTGGCCGCCGCGCTGGTCTTCGTCTCCAGCGGCGCTGTACTGGTGCTGGAGATCGTCGCGCTGCGGCTGGTCGGGCCGTACATCGGAGTGACCCTGCAGACCAACAGCGCGGTGATCGGTGTAGCGCTGGCCGCGATCGCCTACGGCACCTGGATCGGTGGCCGGATCGCCGACCGGCGCGACCCCCGCCCGCTGCTGCCGGCCGCGCTGGTCCTCGCCGGGATCACCACCGCGATCACCCTCCCACTGGTGCGGTACGCCGGTGAACTGCTGCGCGGCAGCGCCGTGGTGGGCATCCTGCTGCTCACCATGGTGGCCATCGTGCTGCCGGCCGCGCTGCTGTCGGCGGTCACCCCACTGGTGATCAAACTGCAGCTCGGCGACCTGAACCGCACCGGCGAGGTGGTCGGCAAGCTGTCCAGCATCGGTACGCTCGGCGCGATCACCGCCACCCTCGGCACCGGCTTCTTCCTGGTCGCCACGCTACCCAGCAGCGTGATCATGATGACGCTGGCGCTGCTGCTCGGCGGCAGCGGTATCGCCCTCGGGGTATATCTGCACCGCACCCGGCCACCCACCGACGCCACCGCCACCGCCACCGGCGGTGGCGCGGACGGCGGCGCAGCGCCCGGCGGCCGGACCGGCACCGCCACGCGGTCCGCCGTCGCCGTGATCGGGCTGCTCGCCGTCGGCCTCGCCGTTGCCGCACCCGACCCGTGCGATGTGGAGACCGAGTACCACTGCGCCACCGTGCAGGCCGATCCGGACCGCGGCTCCGGCCGGCTGCTGCTGCTCAACTCGGCCCGCCACTCGTACGTGGACCTCGACGACCCCACCCACCTGGAGTTCGCCTACACCAGGTGGATCGGTGCCGCCCTCGACGTGACCGCCCCACCCGGGGAACCGCTCGACGCGCTGCACCTCGGCGGCGGCGGCTTCACCATGCCCCGGTACCTCAGCGCCACCCGGCCGGGCACCCGCAACACCGTCTACGAGATCGACGGTGGACTGGTCGACCTGGGCGTGCGGGAGCTCGACGTGCAGCCGGGTCCCGACCTGGCCGTGGTGGTCGGCGACGCCCGGATCCTGGTCACCGACCTGCCCACGGACAGCGTCGACGTGGTCGTCGGGGACGCGTTCGGGCACCTGGTGGTGCCCTGGCACCTGGCCACCCGGGAGATGGCCGCCGAGATCCGCCGGGTGGTCCGACCAGGCGGCAGCTACCTGCAGAACGTGATCGACTACCCGCCGCTGCGGTTCATCCAGGCCGAGGTGGCCACCGTCGCGGCCGAGTTCCCCGAGGTGGCGCTGATCACCCGGCCGGGGGCGGCGACCCGGCTCAGCGGCAGCAACTTCGTCATCCTCGCCGCCGACCGGCCACTGCCGTTGGACGAGGTACGGGCCCGGTTGACCGCTTCGGTCGGTGCCGAGTTCGATCTGCTCGCCGGGGACGAGCTGACCGATTTCGTGGCCGGTGCGCAGCCGCTCACCGACGACTATGCCCCGGTCGACCAGCTGCTCGTCGCCCCCTGATGCGGTTCCGCAGGTGTAGCTCGGGCCAGATCGGGCAACTCGGGAGTCATGGGTGGGGTGGCGAACGACTGCGGGCAACTGCTCGGTGACCGGTACCGGCTGATCGAACGGCTCGGCACCGGCGGGACGTCGGTGGTCTGGCGTGGTTACGACGAGATCCTCGACCGGCAGGTCGCGATCAAGGTCCTCGCTCCGCAGTACGCCCCGGACCAGGTGTTCCGCCACCGGATCCGGGTGGAGGCGCAGGCCGCCGCCCGGCTGTGCCACCCGCACATCACCAACGTCTACGACTACGGCGAAGCCGTCCGGGACGCAGCCACCCTGCCGTACGTGGTGATGGAACTGGTGGACGGCGAGTCGCTGGCCGCCCGGCTGCGTCGGGAACACATTCTGTCCTGGCGGGCCGCGGTGGTGGCCTGCGCCGAGGTCGCCTCGGCGCTGGCCGCCGCGCACGCCACCGGCGTCGTCCACCGCGATGTCACCCCGGCCAACGTCATGCTGACCAGCACGGGAGCAAAGGTCGTCGACTTCGGCATCTCCGCGTTGGCCGGCGAAAGCGACGTCGGCCCGGACGGCAACCTGCTCGGCACCCCGGCGTACCTGGCGCCGGAGCGCCTCAACGGCGGCCAGGTCTCACCGGCCACCGACGTGTACGCCGTCGGCCTGCTGCTCTACCGCTCACTCACCGGCCGGCTGCCCTGGCAGGCCGCGAGCGTCACCCAGATGCTGCGGGCACACCTGCACACCGTGCCCGACCCGATGCCACCGGTCGCCGGACTGCCGGCGGAGGTGGTCGACCTCACCCTGCGGTGCCTGGCCAAGTGCCCGGCGGACCGGCCGACCAGCGAGGAGGTGGCGAAGACGCTGGCCGCCGCCGTCGGGGTCGCCGCCGGGCTGTCGCCGTCGATGGTCGCGCCGCTGCCGAACCGGCCGGGCTCCGACACCGACATTGCCGCCGACGACGGCCCGCCCCCGGTCGGCGTCGATGTCACCTGCGGGCTCGAGGTCACCGGGCTGGATCTGCCGGTCCCGACCGGCATCGGCCGGCGTCGCCGGCTGCGGACCTCATGGGTGCAGCGCCGCGCGGAAGCCGTGGTGATCGGGGTCGGCCTGATGATGCTCAGCGCCCTGGTCTGGGCCGGAGCCGGTGCCACACCCGCCACCGACCGGTTCCGCGAGGCGGTGGCCGCGCCGCCGGACTTCGGGCTCGCCGCCCAGTCCTCGGCGCCCTGCCGGGTCGAATACACGGTGCGCGGCGACTCCGGACGGGAGTTTGTCGCTGCGGCCACCGTCACCAACACCGGTTCCGCCGAGCTGACCGACTGGTCTCTGCGCTTCGCCTTCCCCGGCACCCAACGGCTCACCGCGGTGCGGGGCGGGCAGTGGGAACAGCAGGGCGGCGACGTACGGCTGCGGCCTGCGGCCGACGCCACCACCCTGGCCCCGGGGGCGACCGCACAGCTCCAGCTGGCGGGTGACTACGACGGGGTCAACACGCTGCCGCTGGAGTTCCACCTCGACGAGCTGATCTGCGACGTGTCCGTCGCGGCGGTCGCCGGACAGGCGGCGGGCGCGACGACCGAACTGTTGGAAACGGCGACCGGTCAGCCTGCCACCGACACGTCCCCGGTCCGGTAGCACCCCCGTCGGCGGTACGGCTCCGGTGCGGGTACGGGTCAGGTGGCGGCGGCGAACCGCTGAACCTGTTCGGTGGTGCCGGAGACGATCAGCAGGGCGCCGTCACGAAGTTCGGTCTCCCGGTCGGCGTAGGTGAACCGTTCCCCCGGCATCTTCACCCCGATCACGGTCACTCCGTACCGCGACCGGATGTCGGTCTCACCGAGCCGCCGGCCCGCCGTACCACTCGGCAGCCGGGTCTCGGCGATCGAGAAGCCGTCGTCGAACTCGATGAAATCGAGCATCTTGCTGGTGATCAGGTGCGCCACCCGGTCGCCCATCGCGGCCTCCGGGTAGATGACGTGCCGGGCGCCGACGGAACGCAGGATCTTGCCGTGCTTGCCGGAGACCGCCTTGGCCCAGACCTCGGTGACGCCGATCTCGGCGAGGCTGAGCACGGTCAACACGCTGGCCTCGACATCCGAGCCGATGCCGACCACCACCCGCTGGAAGTCCCGCAGACCCAGCTGACGCAGCGCCTCGGTGTCGGTCGAGTCGGCCTGCACCACGTAGGTGAGCCGGTCTGCCCACCGCTGGACCACCGCCGGATTGGAATCGACGCCGAGCACGTCGAAACCCATCCGCAGCATCGAGTCGGCGACCTGGCCGCCGAACCGGCCGAGCCCGATGATGACCACGGTCCGGGTGGACCTGGTGCCGGTACGGTCAGCCAACGATGGGTCGCTCCTCCGGGTAGTGGAACCGTCGCCGCCGGGTGTTCAACGCGATCGCCGAGCCCAACGTGACGCTGCCGATCCGGCCGACGAACATCAGCACGACGAGCAGCACCTGAGCAGGGTCGGGCAGGTCGCCGGTGATCCCGGTGGACAGCCCGGTCGTGCCGAACGCCGACGTCACCTCGTACAGCGCCTGTTCACCGCCGATGTCGTCGGTCAGGCTGATCAGGGCCAGGGTGCCGGCCCCGACCAACGCCACGCCGATCAGCGCGACGGTCAGCGCCTGACGCTGGCTGGCCGCCGCGATCCGGCGTCGGCCGATCACCACGTCGTGCTCGCCGCGCAGCTCCGACCAGATGACGAAGGCGAGCAGGAAGAAGGTGGTCACCTTGATCCCGCCGGCGGTGCTGGCGCTGCCACCGCCGATGAACATCATTCCGATGGAGGCCGCCGTCGTCTCCGGGTTGAACTCTCCCAGGTCGACCGTGTTGAACCCGCCGGACCGGGTCATCACGTCCTGGAACAGCGCGGCCAACAGCTTCTCCGGCAGGTCGAGCGGGCCCAGGGTACGCGGGTTGGCCCACTCGAAGGTGAGCATGCTGACGAAGCCGATGCCGATCAGCGCCAACGTGCCCCACACGGTCAGCCGGGTGTGCACCGACCAGCGCCGCGGCCGGCTGCGCTCGCGGGCCAGCTCGAACAGGGCCGGGAAGCCGAGCCCGCCGACCACCACGCCGACGATCAGCGGCAGGCAGATCCACCAGTCGCCGACGAACTGGACCAGCCCGTCGGAGTAGAGGGCGAAGCCGCCGTTGTTGAACGCCTGGACGGCGTGGAACAGCCCGTACCACAGGGCCCGGGGCGGCGGGTAGTCGTAGTGCAGCCACAGCCGGGCGGCCAGGACGAGGGCGATCGCTGTTTCGGCGCCGAGCATCGTCGCCGCGATCCGCAGCAGCACCCGCCGGATGTCGGACAGCGCGAGGCTGTTGGTCTCGGCCTGCGCCGTGAGCCGGCTGCGCAGCCCCAGCCGGCGGGACACCAGCAGGCCGAGCAGGGTGGCCAGCGACATGATCCCGAAGCCGCCGAGCTGGGTGAGCAGGGTGATCAGCACCAGGCCGAGCGGTGACCAGTAGGCCGGGGTGTCGGTGACGGCCAGCCCGGTCACGCAGACCGCCGAGGTGGCGGTGAACAGGGCTGTGACGAAGGGCGCCGCGTCGGGTCCCTGGCGGCTGGCCGGCACCATCATCAGTACGGTGCCCACGGCGATCGCCCCGAGGAACGCGATCGGCACGATCCGGGCGGGGTTTCGCAGCGGCCGGCGCATCAAAGATGTCATACCACTGCAAAAGCCGAAATTATCAGAGATTGATCGGCATTCATGTAGTGGTCAGCCGGTCACCGACCGCCCGTCGCCCACCGGTCTCCCGCCCGTCGCCCGGGGCGTCTTCACTGACGCCGACGACGCCCTGCGACACCCCTGTGAGGAGACGACGTTGTCGCGTACTCTGCCGATCATGCTGCTTGCCGGCACCCTGCTGGCCACCATGGCGATCCCGTCCGCCGCCACCGCGACCGACCCGGCGGCCCGCGGCAAGCCGCCGCAGGCCGAGCCGAAACCACTGGTCATCGCACACCGCGGGGCCAGCGGCTACCGGCCGGAACACACCCTGGAGGCGTACCGGCTGGCGATCCGTCAAGGCGCCGACTACATCGAACCCGACCTGGTGTCGACCGCCGACGGGGTGCTGGTCGCCCGGCACGAGAACGAGATCTCGGGCACCACCGACGTCGCCGACCGCGCCGAGTTCGCCGATCGGCGGGCAACCAAGACCATCGACGGGCGCTCCGTCACCGGGTGGTTCACCGAGGACTTCACCCTGGCCGAGCTGCGTACCCTGCGGGCCGTGGAGCGACTGCCGCAGGTCCGGCCGACCAACACGGCGTTCGACGGTGAGTTCACGGTGCCGACCCTGCAGGAGGTCATCGACCTGGCCCGGTCGGAGGGCCGGCGACTGGGCCGGACCATCGGCATCTACCCGGAGACCAAGCACCCCACCTACTTCCAGTCGATCGGGCTGCCGCTGGAGGAGCCACTGGTCGACACTCTGCGACGCAACAAGCTGACCCGGCGTACCGATGCGGTGTTCATCCAGTCCTTCGAGACCGCCAACCTGCGCAAGCTGAGCCGGATGACCAACGTGCGGCTGGTGCAGTTGCTCGGCGGCAGCGGCCGGCCGTACGACTTCGTCGTGGCCGGTGACCCGCGCGGCTACGCCGACCTGGCCACCCCGGACGGGCTCGCCTGGATCAGCCGGTACGCCGACGCCATCGGGCCCACCAAGGACCTGATCGTGCCGCGCGACGCCGACGGCGCGCTGCTGGCCCCGACCTCGCTGATCCGCGACGCCCACCGGGCCCGGCTGGCGGTGCACGCCTGGACGTTCCGGGCGGAGAACCAGTTCCTGCCGGCCGACCACCGCATCGGTGCCGACCCGGCTGCCCGGGGCGACATCACCGCAGAGTACGAACTGTTCTACGGACTCGGGCTGGACGGACTGTTCGCCGACCATCCGGACACCGCCGTGGCGGTCCGCGTCGCCACCCGCTGAACGGTCCTTGCTACGGTCCACGACATGACCGTGGACCGGGCCGAGTTGCGCGACCGCGCCGAGCAGACGCTGCACAGGCTGGCCGGGCCGGGCGCGACGTTGCGCGACGACCAGTGGCGGGCCATCGAGGCGCTGGTCGTCGACCGGCGGCGGGTGCTCTGCGTACAGCGCACCGGGTGGGGCAAGTCGGCGGTCTACTTCATCGCCACCGCGTTGCTGCGCGCCGGCACCGGTTCGTCCGGCACCGACCCGGCCACCCCGACCGGGTCGGTGCCGACCGCACCGGCCGGGCCGACGGTGATCGTCTCGCCGCTGCTGGCGTTGATGCGCAACCAGGTCGCCGCCGCCGAACGGGCCGGGATCCAGGCCCGCACGATCAACTCCGCCAACCTCGACGAGTGGGACACCGTCAGCGCGGAGATCCGGGCCGGCGCCGTCGACGTACTGCTGATCAGTCCGGAGCGGCTGAACAACCCGGACTTTCGGGACAACGTGCTGCCCAGCCTGGCCGCTACCACCGGCCTGCTGGTCATCGACGAGGCGCACTGCGTGTCGGACTGGGGGCACGACTTCCGCCCCGACTACCGGCGGATCCGGACCTTCCTGCGCGAGCTGCGCCCCGGCACGCCGGTGCTGGCCACCACCGCGACCGCCAACACCCGGGTCACCGACGACGTCGCCGAACAGCTCGGCGACACCGCAGACAGCCGGTCCGACGACGACCACGCCGCCTCCGACGGCAGGCTCGGCGACACGCTGGTGCTGCGCGGTCCGCTGGACCGCCGGTCGCTGCGGCTGGCCGTGCTCGACCTGCCCGGCACCGCGCACCGGCTCGGCTGGCTCGCCGACCACCTGGAAACGCTGCCCGGCTCCGGCATCGTCTACACGCTCACCGTCGCGGCCGCCGCCGAGACCGCCGAGTTCCTGCGCTCCCGGGGCTACGCCGTCGCCGCGTACAGCGGCCAGTCCGACGACGCGCAACGCCGCGCCGCCGAACAGGACCTGCTGGACAACAAGATCAAAGCCCTGGTGGCGACGTCCGCGCTCGGCATGGGTTTCGACAAGCCGGACCTCGGTTTCGTGGTGCACCTCGGCGCGCCGCCGTCGCCGATCGCCTACTACCAGCAGGTGGGTCGGGCCGGCCGGGCCCTGGACGGTGACCGGTACGCCGACGTGGTGCTGCTGCCCGGCCCCGAGGATCAGGCGATCTGGCGGTACTTCGCGTCACTGGCCTTCCCCCGCGAGGAACAGGTGCGCTCGGTGCTCGCCGCCCTCGAAAACGCCGGTCGTCCGCTGTCCACCCAGGCCCTGGAGCCGATCGTCGATCTGCGGCGCACCCGGCTCGAACTGATGCTCAAGGTGCTAGACGTGGACGGCGCGGTGCGCCGGGTGCGCGGCGGCTGGGTCGCCACCGGCGAGCCGTGGCACTACGACGCCGCCCGGCTGCACCGGGTGGCCCAGGCCCGCACCGCCGAACAGCAGATCATGCAGGAGTACGCGGTACCGGCCGACACCGCCCCGCCGGCCGGCCGACCCGGCTGCCGGATGGAGTTCCTCCGCCACTGCCTGGACGACCCGCAGGCCCAGCCGTGCGGGCGCTGCGACCGCTGCGCCGGCGGGTGGCTGCCGTCCGAGGTGAGCCCGGACGCGCTGCGCGCCGCCGAGACCTTCCTCGGCCGGGCCGGAGTGGAGATCCCCCCGAAGAAGCTCTGGCCGACCGGGCTGGAGGCGGTCGGCGTACCGCTGCGCGGCAAGATCGGCCCCGACGAGCAGGCACTGCCCGGCCGGGCCGTCGGGCGGCTGTCCGACCTGGGGTGGGGTAGCCGGCTGCGGGACCTGCTCGCCGCCGGCCGGCCGGACACCGTGCTGCCGGCCGACGTCGCCGGTGCGGTGATCGACGTGCTCCGCGAGTGGGCGCGCGGCACCCAACCGTGGCCGGCCCGACCGGTCGGGGTGGTGGCGGTCGCCTCCCGGACCCACCCGGAGCTGGTGGCCAGCACCGCCCGACGGATCGCCGAGGTCGGTCGGCTGCCGCTGCTCGGCTCGGTCGAGCCGGCCTGGGCCGAGCCGCCGTCGGCTCAGGGCCGGGGCAACAGCGCGCAACGGGTCCGTACCGTCCACGACGCGTTCGCCGCGCCGCCGGAGCTGGCTGCGGCGCTGTCCGGGCTGACCGGCCCGGTGCTGCTGGTCGACGACCTGGTCGACACCGGCTGGACGTTGACCGCCGTGGCCCGGCTGCTGCGGCGCTCCGGCGCCCCGGCGGTGCTGCCGTTCGCCCTCGCCACCACGAACTGACCCGGTCCGAGCGGGACGGGGTCGCCCGGCCCGGTCAGCCTGATCCGAGTCAGCCCGGCCGGCCGTAGCCCTTGATCGGCATCCGGTCGATCTTGTCGACGCGGACCACTTCACCGTGCCGCGGCGCGTGGATCATCTGGGCGGCCCCGATGTAGATCCCGACGTGCTGCACGTTGCTGTAGAAGAAGACCAGGTCACCGGGGCGGAGCTGGGCGCGGCCGATGCGGGTGACGGTGCCGAACTGCCGGCGGGCGTTGTGTGGCAGCTGCACCCCGGCCTTCGCCCAGGCCGCCGAGGTCAGCCCGGAGCAGTCGTACGAGTGCGGCCCGGCCGACCCCCACCGGTACGGCTTGCCGAGCTGGGCGTGGGCGAAGGCGACGACGCTGGCCGCGCTGCCGGTCGCCGCCTCGGGCAGTGGGTCGGCCGGGCTGCGGTCGGCGGTGGCGGCGCCGGACCGGCTCAGCAGCGCCTGCTGGCGGTCCCGCAGCTCGGTCAGCGCCCGGATGTCCGACTCGATCTGCCGCTGCGTCGCGGACAGCTGCTCCTGCTGCAGCAACTGCTGCTCGATCAGCGCGTTCGCCGTCCGGCGCGCCGCTTCGCTGCGGTCGCGGGTGTCGCGCAGCTCGGCGATCGTCCGCTCGTTGTCGCGGTTGATCACGTCGGCGATGAGCAGCTGGTCGACGAAGTGTTCCGCCGACGCGGTGGACAGCAGGGTGGCGACGGGTCGGGCACCGTTCACCCGGTAGTTGCTGGCCGCGAGTTGACCGACCTGGTCGTGTCGGAACGCGAGCTGCCGGTCCAGTTCGGTGATCGTTTCGCTGAGTCCACCAGCGCGTTCCTGGTTGTGGCGCAGATCCAGCCGGATCTCGTTGTACTGCTCGACCACCGTCTCCAACTGGTGGGCCGCCTGGTCGATCCGCCGGTCCAACTCGGCGATCGAGGCCTGCGCCTGGGCCGGAGCCGGCAGCAACGTGGCGGTTACAGCGGTGACGAGGGCGGCTGCCCTACTTGCCAAGCTATTAACGGTCACGGATGGTACAACGACGGTGCGTTGCGGAAGCCACGGCTGACGACACAGCCGACAACCAGTCGACGACCAGCCGACGACCCGGCCGAGGCGTTGCCGGCCAGCAGCGACTACCGTCGGCGAGGTGGGAGAAACAGTGACCGGTGCCGGCGATCCGACGGGCCCGACAGACCCGGCTGAGTCGACGGATCAGGCAGACCCGGCGGGGCCGGGGACGTCCACCGTGCGGCTGGCGACCGGGGTCGCCGCCGTCGTGCTCGCGATGCTCGCCGGGTTCGCCCTGGGTCGGGCGGTGACCGCCCCGACCAGCATCGGCACCCAGTACGCGGCCGGCGCCGCCGACCACACCCACCCGCCCGGGACCACACCGCATGTGCACGACGGCACCGACGGCACCGACGGCGGTGACCAGGTGTCCGGCCTGTCGGTCAGCGTCGGCGGCTACACCCTGGTGCCGGTGCGGCGGCAGCTGCCGGTCGGCGAGCAGGTCGACCTGCGCTTCCAGATCGTCGACGCCGATCAGCGGCCGGTCACCGCCTTCGACGTGGTGCACGACAAGTCGATGCACCTGATCATCGCCCGCCGGGATCTGACCGGCTACCAGCATCTGCACCCGACGATGGCACCGGACGGCACCTGGAGCGTCCCGGTCCGGCTGGCCGCCGCCGGCATCTGGCGGCTCTACACCGACTTCACCCTGCGCGACTCCGACGGTACGCCGGTCGCGTTGACGCTCGGCGTCGACCTCGTGGTGGCCGGCGAGTACCTGCCGACCGACCTGCCGGCCGCCGCCGACACCACCGAGGTGGACGACTTCACCGTACGGATGCGCGGGGTCGCACAGCGCGGGGTGGTGACGCCGCTGCTGTTCGAGGTGGGCCAGGCCGGCCAGTCTCCGACGCTGGAGCCCTACCTCGGCGCGTACGGGCATCTGGTCGCGCTGCGCGACGGCGACCTCGGCTATCTGCACGTGCATCCGGAGGCCGAGCTGGTCGACGGCGCGGTGAAGTTCTGGCTGACCGCCCCGAGCCCCGGTGACTACCGGATGTTCCTGGACTTCCAGGTGGCCGGCGAGGTGCACACCGCCGAGTTCACCGTCACGGTCGACTGACCACGGTCGCCCCGGCGGCGTCCGACACAGCGGACCCGGCGGTGTCCGGCGGCGCCGGCAGCAGGGTCTGCAGCCGGGGGGTCACCGCCCACTGGTCGACCAGCGCCCGGTAGGCCCGGTGCTGCTCGCGTCGGTCCGGTACGCCGCCACGCCGGGCCCGCAGCAGCAGGTTGCGCGGCGTGTGCTGGGAGTCGATGAACTCGACCACGTCCACCCGGTAGCCGTACGCCCGCAGCAGGGTCGCCCGCAGCGTGTCGGTGAGCACGTCGGCGAACCGTTCCCGCAGGATGCCGGCGGAGACCAGCGGCCCGTACGGCTGCGGTGCCGGCTGCCGGCGCAGCTGGGCGGCGATGTCGTGGTGGCAGCAGGGCGCGGCCAGCACCCACCGGGCCTGCCAGTCGACGGCCCGGGCCAGCGCCTCGTCGGTGGCGGTGTCGCAGGCGTGCAACGCCAGCACCAGGTCCGGCGCCGGCTCGACCGGTGCCTGCCGGATGGTGCCGGCGACGAACCGGACCTGCCCGGCGCAGCCGAGCTGGTCGGCCAGCGCGGTGTTGCGCCGCCGCTGGTCCTCGCGGACGTCGACGCCGGTCACCACCGGCTGCCCGCCGCGGGAGACCAGGTAGCGGTAGGCGGCGAAGGTCAGATAGGCGTTGCCGCAGCCCAGGTCGACGACGTGCAGCGGCCCGGCGGGTAGCGGGTCGGGCAGGGTGGCGGCGAGCGCCCGCAGGAACGCGTCGACCTGGCGGCGTTTCGCGGCGTTGGCACCGATCGCGGCGAACAGCGGGTCGTCCGGATCCAGCAGGTACCGCTTGGCCCGGTCGTGGTCGCCGGGGCCGGTGTCGGTCCGGTCGGCGGTCGACCGGTGCACCTGCGCGGTGCCCTTCTTGGTCACCCGCAGCTGCAGGGTGCTGGTGCTGGTCTCGACGTGCCAGTTGCCGAACGGCTCGGCGAGCAGCTGGTCGACTGCGGCTTCGGCGGGGGCACCCGGCGGCAGGTTACGGGTCACCGGACGGGTGCCGTCGTTGGTGACGATCTGCAGGTGGGTACCGGCCCGCAGGGCGACCGGCCGGAGTTCGGCCCGAACGACCGACGGGGCGGCGTTGCGCCGACGCCCGGCGGCGACCGCCCGGGTGAGCTGCGGGCTGAGCAGCAGCGCCCGGACGTCGTCGAGGGCGTCGGCGAGGGATCGAGTCAGTTTTCGCCGCCGCTGCCCTGCTCGGCCCGGCCGGCTCCGCCGACTTGCTCGGCCCGGCCGGCTCCGCCGGAGCCACCCCGGCGGCGTCGGCGGCGGCGCGTCGAACCGCCCGAGCCGCCGTCCGACGTGGCGGCGGCCGCGATCTCCGTACCGTCGGTGGACGCAGCTCCGGAGTCGGTGCCGGCACCGCCGTTGACGACCTGACCGCCGCGCCGTCGACGACGCGGCCGGCGGCTGGCCGGGGGACCGTCCTCACCGGCGGTCGTCGCGGTGGCGGTGGACCGGTCGGCGTCGTCCGGCGCGGCGGAGCGACGGGACCTCGACGACCGCCGGCCCCGGCTGTCACCGCGCGCTCCGCGCTCGG
>NZ_JBSWXD010000123.1:0-20910 GCF_056160425.1 Micromonospora sp. ABR4_055 | reverse complement strand
CCCCCCCCCCCTCCACTTGTTTGTTTTTTGTGGTTTGGGGGGTGGGCGGAAAGCATGTTTTCTGTTTTCCCCCCTCCGCCACCGGCGAGGGCGGGGCACTCGTACCCCTCGACATGCTAGGTTTGCCGCGTTGCAGTTGATTTCTTCATGCCGCCTGCCTGATCGCAGCCGGCAGCAGCCGGGCATTGGCAGATTCTGCCGGTCTCTCCGGACGGAGATTGATGAGTGCGGCAGCAGAGGTCCGCATGTCGCGGACCCGTCACCGGCTAGGAGCAGACATGGCAATCGGCACCGTGAAGTGGTTCAACGCTGACAAGGGTTTCGGCTTCATCACCCAGGACAGCGGGGAAGCTGACGTCTTCGCCCACTTCACCGCGATCGCGTCCAGCGGTTTCCGTACCCTCGAAGAGAACCAGCGGGTGGAGTTCGACGTCGAGCAGGGCCAGAAGGGCCTGCAGGCGGCCAACATCCGGGTGATCTGAGGTTGTCCCCGTCCCTTGGGACGCGACCGTTGACGGCGTCGTCCCAGGGCGGGCTGGCACCGGATCCCCTCCAACGGCAACTCTTCGACGACGCCGCCGGCACCGACAGCGGCGGAGCTGACCAGCTCCGACTGACCAGGGTGCCGCTCGCGGCGGAGATCCAGCTGTTCCTCGCCGACGATCCGACGCTGCTCTGGGCCCGGTTGGAGGCTGCCGCCGGCCGGCGGCTACCGCCGCCGTACTGGGCCTCGGCGTGGGCCGGCGGTCAGGCACTGGCCCGCTACCTGCTGGACAACCCCGGCCTGGTCGCCGGGCGGCGGGTGCTCGATGTCGCCTCCGGCTCCGGGCTGGTCGCCATCGCGGCGGCAATGGCGGGTGCGGCGACGGTCACCGCCAACGACATCGATCCGTACGCCGCGACGGCGATAGCGCTCAACGCCGTGGTCAACGACGCCCGGCTCACCACCACCGTCGACGACCTGCTCGACGGCACCGTGACCGAGGTGGACCTGGTGCTGGCCGGCGACGCGTTGTACAACGCCGAACTCGCCACCCGGGTGCTGCCGTTCCTCAGCCGGCTCGCCGACCGGGGCGTGCAGGTGCTGGTGGGTGACCCGGGCAGGGGCCACTGCGCCTTCGACCGGCTCGAACCGGTCGTCAGCTACCACCAGCTCAACGCGGGCGCCGCCGAGGACTCGTTGCTCGACCGCACCCAGGTACTGACCCTCCTGCCGCATCGCTGACTTGAAGTCAGCAAGTGAGCGCGGAAGCGGCGCAGGGCCGCCGCGTGGTCCCGGCGCGCCGGACGGCGCAACCGGGACCACGGCCAGCGGTCGCCGTACGGCTATCCGACCGGTACCGGCCCCGCGTTGCCGGGCAGCCGGGTCACGCTGGGCGGCAGCTGGGCCGCACCGGTGGACCGGCTCGCCGACGCGTCGGTCGGGCAGAGCGCGGTCAGCAGCAGCGTCTGCCAGGCGACGTCTACCGGATGCGCGTCCGGGAACCCGATGTTGTAGTGGCTTAGATTGATGCCGGTGGACAGCTGGCGTGTGCCGTCCCGGCTGTGCAGCGAGATCGTCAGGTGACCGAGCACCGCACCGTCGTGTCCCCAGAACTCGCCGCACGGCAGCGGCGCCGAGTAGATGCCGAGCCCGTAGCCGCCGAACTGCGGTGCGGACGGGTCGAACGGGACCGTGGTGAGCATCTCGTCGAGGGTGTCCGCGTCGAGCAGTTCACCGCCGAGCAGCGCCCGGTAGAACGTGTTCAGGTCGGCGGTGGTGGCGATCATCTCGCCGGCGGTCCACGCCCAGCTCATGTTGAACTCGCCGAGGTCACGCACACCGTACGACGCGAAGTAGGCGCCACCGTGCGGGCCGCGGATCGTCGGGTCGACGCCGGGGAAGTAGGTGCCGGTCAGCCGCAGCGGCCGCAGGATCCGCCGCTGCACCTCGGTGGTGGGGTCGTTGCCGGTGACCGCCTCGATCAGCAGGCCGGCAAGGATGTAGTTGGTGTTGGAGTAGCTGAACATCGCGCCGGGCGGGTTGGTGCGCGGCATCGCCAGGCCCGTCGCGACCAGGTCCGCCGGCGGGTACGTGGTGACCTGCATCTGGTCGATCGCGGCGTACGAGGTGAGCATCGCATTCGTGTAGTTGCCGATGCCGCTGGTGTGGTTGAGCAGCATCCGGACGGTGACCTGCTCGCCCACCTCGCCGGGAACCGTCTCGAGCAGCCACTGCCCGATCGGGTCGTCGAGCCCGAGCCGGCCTTCGTCGACGAGTTGGAGCACCGTGGTGGCGACGAACGTCTTGGTGATGCTGCCGATCCGATGCCGCATCCACGGCTGCATCGGGCGGGGTTTGGTGGCGTACGCGTGGCCGGCGGCGGCCTGCCACTCGTGTCGGCCGTCGCGGACGGCGGCCAGGACGCCGGGTACGCCGGCTTCCGGCACGTCGTCGAGTACGGACTGCAGCTCGGCGCGGTCGATAGCGCCGCCGGACGAGCCGCCCGACGCGTGTCCACCGGTGGACGGGCCGGTTGACGGGCTGGGTCGCGCGGCGGCGGACGCTGGCACGACGGCGATCGCCGCCACCAACGTCACGCTGGTGGCGGCGACCCGGAGTGTCCTAAAAAGGCTAGACATATTTACATGTTGACGGCCTAGCCGGTGTGACGCATCGTGCTCAGGTGCGAGAGCCGGCTCCCGCTGGCGGACGACCCGGCCTCGAGCCCGTCTGCCGCCGTACGGTCAGCAGCAGCAGTGCGACGCCGAGCGCCACCGCGACCGTGCCGACACCGGCGGCCGTGCCGACCGGCGCGCCGGTGATCGGCAGGTAGTCGCCGTCGCCGGCCCCGCCGCCACCCGGCTCGTCGTCGGGGTCGTCGCCCGCACCGGTGAAGACGATGGCGACGGTGTTGTTCGACGGGTCGGATTCGGTCGACGGCCCGCCACTGTCGGCGACGATCGTTCCGTCCGTACCCGGCGCTGATTTGATCTTCAGTTGGAGGGTGTGGGTGATCTGCCCGCCGCCGGACGCGGTGGCCGGGAAGAGGCTCTCGAAGTTGCACCGCAGCGCCGGTGACTCGGGCAGCCGGGTGCCCGGCTCACCCTCGGTGTAGCACCAGTCGGACGGCAGCAGGACGGTGCCCGACGGCGCGGTGACGGTCACGCCCGGACCGCCGCCGTCGGACGGCCCGTTGTTGACGACGGTGAAGGTCAGGTCGACGGTCTCGCCCGGCTCGCCGGTCACCGGCTCGGCCGTCACCGCGATGTCGAACGTGTTCGGCTTGGTGTGTACGGCGAAGTAGTCGACGTTGTCCTCGGTGTCGATCTCCTCGGTGTCGATCTTTTCGAGGAGCGACGCCGCCGAGCGGCCGGCCGACGCCTGGGCCTTCGCCAGCGCCTCGTTGATCGACTTCCCGCCGGCCGTCGACGCCCGTGCCTGCGCCTGCGCCGGGTCCTCAGCGACCAGCCGCGCCTCGAACGACCCGCTCGTCTCGCCCGGACCGGCCAGGTTGTTGCCGAAGTACAGGTCGAACAGCGACTCGCCCTGCTCGTCGACGAGGAACAGGGTCTCCCCCGGCGCCAGCGGGATGGTCAGTGCGCAGCTGACCCGACTCGGGCCGTACGCGTACCCCTCCACCTGCTGGTCGTTCGGCCAGTAGGAGGTGTAGTCACAGTCGGTGTACTGGTCGACGAAGCCGACTCCGGTCGGCAGGTCCAGCCCGATCGTGTAGCTGTCGGCGGTGCTGTCACCCTCGTTGAGCACTGCGGCGTACAGCGGGGCGGTGTCGCCCGGCCCGACCGGTTCCGCCGTGGTGTTGATGTCGTCGACCATGGCGACCAGGTCGGGGCCGGAGGCCAGTACGGTCACCGGGATGGTCTCGGTGTTGTTGGCCGGGTTGGCGTCCTGCTCGGCCGAGCTGATGGTGACGGTCATGGTGCCGGCGTCACCCGGCGTGGCGCCGGCCCGGCTGACCAGCCGCACCGGGTAGATGTGGTCGGTCAATCCGGCGGCGAGGGCACCGTACGCGCAGCTGACGACCCGGTCGGCGATCTCGCAGCCGGGGTGGTAGGCCGCAGCCAGCTGAACCGCGTCGTCGACGCCGGTGGCGTCGACGACGATGGTCACGTCGCTCGCCGGCGCATCGCCGTAGTTGTAGACGTACATGCCGAGGGTGACGCCGGAGTTGTCCACCTCGGCGACCGGCTCCCGGTCGAACGAGACGAACAGGTCCGGCCCCGGGTTCTGGGCGGCGGCCGGAGCGGCCGCGGCAACGACGAGGGCACCGGCGAGCAGGGTGCCGGCTCCGAACCGGCGCCAGCCGGCTGCGTTCAGCATCATGATTCTCCTGTGGACGGGACAGGAGCCGGACTCTATCGACAGTCCACGAGGTCTGCCACCCCGATTCCGCCACCGGGACCAGATTGCGTCCGAGATTTCACCCGCGCTTCGAACTACTCCGCAGCTGCTCGAAGTCGGTGGTCAACGCGAACGGGTCGGCCACCCGTACCGGCTCCCGGCGGTGCATCTCGGCGGCCAGCTCCCGACCGGCCCGGGAGATCCGCCCGCGCAGCGCCCCGACCTGGCCACCGCCGTCTGCGGCCTGGTCGCCGACCTTCTCCCCGGCCCAGTCCTCGGGGCCGGCGAAGACGGCGGTCGGCAGCACCACCGCACGCAGGTAGGCGAACATCGGCCGCAGGGCATGCTCCAACGTGAGCGAATGCCGGGCGGTGCCGCCGGTGGCACCGATCAGGACCGGCTTGTCGAGCAGCGCACCCTCCGGCAGTACGTCGAAGAAGGCCTTGAACAGCCCGCTGTACGCGGCGTTGAACACCGGACTGACCGCGACCAGTCCGTCGGCGGCCGCCACCGCGTCCAACGCCTGCTTCAACGTCGGTGCCGGGAAACCGGTCAGCGTGTTGTCGACCACCTCGTGGGCATGGTCGCGTACCTCGATCACCGTCGTCTCCAGCTGCCCGCCGAGGCCGGCCAGCTCGTCGCGGACCGCCGCGGCGAGCTGGTCGGCGAGCAGCCGGCTGGTCGACGGCTGGCGTACTCCGGCGGTGACGACCGCCAGCCGACGGCGGCCGGTGCCCGTGGTCATCGCCGTCACACCGCAGCCGGCGCGGCCGAGTCCGCGTCAGCCGTACTGTCTGCTGTGCTGCCGTCCGCGGCGGCGACCAGGGAGGCGTGGGTGGGTGCGTCCGGCACGTGTGCCGGCCGGCCCACCGCGAACTCGCGCCGCAGCACCGGCACGACCTCCTCGCCGAGCATGTCCAACTGCTCCAGCACCGTCTTCAACGGCAGTCCGGCGTGGTCGACCAGGAACAGCTGCCGCTGGTAGTCGCCGACGTACTCGCGGAAGGTCAGCGTACGGTCGATGACCTGCTGCGGGCTGCCGACGGTCAGCGGCGTCTGCGAGCTGAAGTCCTCCAACGACGGACCGTGCCCGTAGACCGGGGCGTTGTCGAAGTACGGCCGGAACTCGCGCACCGCGTCCTGCGAGTTGCGGCGCATGAACACCTGCCCGCCGAGGCCGACGATCGCCTGGTCGGCGGAGCCGTGGCCGTAGTGGGCGAAGCGCTCCCGGTAGAGCCCGACCATCCGCTGGGTGTGCTCCTTCGGCCAGAAGATGTGGTTGGCGAAGAAGCCGTCGCCGTAGTAGGCGGCCTGCTCGGCGACCTCCGGGCTGCGGATCGAGCCGTGCCAGACGAACGGCGGTACGCCGTCGAGCGGGCGCGGCGTCGAGGTGAAATCCTGCAGCGGGGTACGGAACCTGCCCTGCCAGTTGACGACGTCCTCGCGCCACAGCCGGCGCAGCAGGTCGTAGTTCTCGATGGTCAGCGGGATACCGTTGCGGATGTCCTGGCCGAACCACGGGTAGACGGGGCCGGTGTTGCCGCGCCCCATCATCAGGTCGACCCGGCCGTCGGCGAGGTGCTGCAGCATCGCGTAGTCCTCGGCGATCTTCACCGGGTCGTTGGTGGTGATCAGCGTGGTCGCGGTGGACAGCAGCAGCCGCTCGGTCTTCGCCGCGACGTAGCCGAGCATGGTGGTCGGCGACGACGGCACGAACGGCGGGTTGTGGTGCTCGCCGGTGGCGAAGACGTCCAGGCCGACCTCTTCGGCCTTGAGCGCGATGGCGACCATGGCCTTGATCCGCTCGCGCTCGGTCGGCTCCCGACCGTTGGTCGGGTCGACGGTGACGTCACCGACGCTGAAGACGCCGAACTGCATGGTCTGCTCCTCCTCGCGGCGAGGGCCGGTTGGAATTCCCTCGGACTACCCGGCCAAACATAGTTGCTGCGTCAACTATTCCGCGAACGCGCCGTCGATGAGGTGGGCCTCCAGCGCCCGTAGGAACCGCTCGATGTCGTCGGTCGAGAAGTAGGTGGTGTCGGCGGTGAGCGCCAGCCCCAACCCGTCCGGCCGGTCGACGATCTCGATCCGGGTACGCCAGGTAAACCGCTCGATCCGCTGGGCGAGCCGGAACGTGGTGCCGGCCGACGCGCCACGTACCGCCGCCTCGTCGATGTCGCGGCCGAACAGGTCGCTGTCCGCCGACAGCCGGATGTCGTTGAGGTAGCAGTGCGGGTTCACCCCGGTTGCGTACGGCAGGCCGGCCGCGCCGAACGCGTCGCTGAGCGCCTGCGGGTCGTAGTAGGCGTGCCGGTACCCGTCGAGCGCCGCCCGCCACACCCGGGGCAGCAGGGACGCCATCCGGCGGTCGCCGGTCAGGTCGACCGGCACCAGGGCCAACTGGTTCAGCTTGGCGATCGCCTCCGGGTAGCCGTCCAGCATCCGGTTGTTGACCATCGTGTGCATGCCGACCAGGTCGTTGCCGGAGCATTCGCCGACCACCAGCGCCGCCGCCGCGAGCAGCACCGTCGAGGTGGTCGTCCGGTGCCGTACGGCGAGCATCCTGGTCGCGGTGTCCGCCGCCGCCGAGGTCAGGACACCCCGCCGGAAACGCGGGGTGGCCGGCTCCCGCTGCGGCATCCGGGTGTCGCGCGACAGCCGGCGGGTCACCTCCACCCAGTACGCCGCCGCCCGCGCCGACCGCCGCCGGTGGCTCTCCCGCTGCTCCAGGTCGGCGACGTCCGCCGACTGCAGACCGGGTGCGTCGTCGATCCGGCTCCGGGCCAGCAGCAGCCGCAGGTCGCGCAGCACCAGCTCGGCCGCCCGGAAGTCGACCGTGGTGTGGCTGAACACCACCACCACCTGATGCGGTACGCCGTCGCGGGTCACCACCGCGACGCGCTGCGGCCAGTCGTCGGCGTGCGCGAACGGCTCCGCCGCCAGCTCGTCGGCGACCCGCTGGGCGACCGCCGCCGGATCCGCCGACCCGCCGCCCGCCGCGTCGCCGGAGTTGCCGCCGGATTCGGCCGGCACCACCAGCACCGGTAGGTCACCCCGGTCGGCGACCAGTTGACGGGGCTCGTCGCCGGCCAGCTCCAGCCGGGTGCGCAGCGCGGTGTGCCGCACCATCAGGGCGGCGATCGCCGCGTACACCCGCTCCGGGTCGGAGCGTGCCCGGCGGGGCACGGCGACGTGCCGTTTGAGGGCGAACATGGTCTGGCTGGTGCCGTGCCGCCGGAGCGCCATCCACAATGCCCGCTGGCCCCAGGTGATCGGGGCGGTGCGCGCCGGATCCGGCGCGACGAACGACACCGTACGGCGGCCCAGGGTCGACAGTTCGGTCACCACGTCGACCAGTATCAGTGAATGTGCTGTCACCCGACAGGGTCGAGTAAGCGCTTTCCCTCGACCGATCGGCCGATGATCTCCACCTGGGCGGTAGTCTCCGGCAGGTGCCCCACCACACGCGCGCGCCCCACCAAATCCGGGACCGGATCCGACTGCTCTTCGTCAATACCCAGGAACGCGCCGCACTGACCGCCCTCGGCCTCCCCAGCTATCCGCAGTGGATCGCCGAGGCGACCGGGCTGGACCCGACGCAGATCGTCACCGTCGACGTCGCCGACGGGCAGCCGCTGCCCGACACCATCGAAGCCGACGCGGTCATCGGCGGCGGCTCCGGGCACTCCGCGTACGAACACCTGCCGTGGATCACCCGGACCAAGGAGTTCTTCCGCGCCGCCGCTGCCGCCGGCGTACCGGAGCTGCACATCTGCTGGTCACACCAGGCCCGCGCGGAGTCGATCGGCGGCCGGGCGGCGATCGGCGGGCACGGCCGCCGGTTCGGCGTCGACACGGTACGGCTGACCCCGGCCGGCCGGGTCGACCCGCTGTTCACCGGCCTGCCCGACGAGTTCGACCTGTTCACCTCGCACGTCGATGTGGTCGAGGAACTGCCGGCACGGGCCGTCGAGGGGGCGGTCGTCGAATTGGCGTACAGCCGGGTCTACCGCAACGAGGCGCTGGCCATCGGCCCGACCGTACGGACGATCCAGGCCCACCCCGAGATCACCGCGAGCATCATTTCGGCGCTGGCCCGCAGCCGACGCGGCGCGCTGGTCCGCGAAGGCTGGATCGGCCCGGACGACGCCGACCTCGACGCCTTCACCGCCACCCTGTACGCCCGTGAGGCGCAGATCGTGGCCACGTCACGCCAACTGCTGGGCAACTGGCTGCGGTACCACGTCCGCCCGGGTGTCCGACCCGACACCGCTCCGACCGGTACGCCGTCCACCACTGCCGGGGTCGTCGCCAGTGTTGATGTTGGTGCTCATGGCGGGGTGCCGGCGGCGGTCGGCGGCGTGTTGTGAGCGTCGTCCTGCCAGCGGCGCGCAGCAGCGCCGAAGCACGCCTCTACGTCGAGCTGCACCCGTGCGGCTGCGGTGAAGCACGGTTCGAGCCGCAGGTCGAAGTGGTCGCGCTCGCCGATGGCGACCTGGCCGCCCGCTACCAGGGAAGCTGTGCCGGCTGTGGCACCGCACGGGAGTTCCTGTTCCTGCTGCCCGCCGAGCCGGTGCGCCCGTCAGCCGGCGCTGCTTTCTCGTACGGTGGCCCGGAGCCGTCGCAGCTCATCGACCCCGGCGAGTGGCTTGCCATCGCCGACCGGTACGCCGCCCTGGTCCCCGCCGACTTCGCCACCGCCGGGCCTGCCGCTTCCGGGCCTGCTGCTGCCGGGCCTGCTGCTGCCGACCCGGTCACGCTCGATCCAGCACAGCGGCGGCGGGCCGCGGCTGCCCTGTCCCGGGCCGTCGCCGCGCTCGACGAGGCGATGAAGTTCATCCCGGCCGACGCCGACGAGGTGCCGGCCGACACCATCACCAGCGACACGGGACGACGGATGCGACGACGCGAACCGGGCCGGTTCCGCCGCGACCGCCTCACCGCCCTCCGCGACACCTACACCGCCCCTCTGCAGGTCAAACGACGCTGATCCTGAGTAGTGGAAGGCTGGCGCAGCTCGGCTCAACCACCGGGCTCTGCTGGTCGGCGGCCGGTCTCTTCTCTCGAAAACGATCAGGACGATCGTGAGCGTGAATGTTGATTCACTATGAACTCAACAACACGCCCCAAGATGACTTAGAGTCAACTCACGACACATTTTCTGCATCACCCCGCCCAACTGGAGGCAGCGTGTCGGTAGGCAAAAGGTTGGTCGCATTCTCAGCAGCCCTCACACTGACACCGAAGAGGACTACCGAGACATAGTAAGGATGGCCGCCGAGGCGGCGGAGATCTGAAGCCAACCAAGGGCAGCAATGACTAGTTGCGGACGCTGGCGCGACATTCGCGCGGCCCACATCGAGCGATCCGGTGGCGAGCAGGCCGTCGAGTCCGGTAAGCAGGAACTGCCTGCCACGGCGGGCCTGCCTGGCCGCGAGGCCGCTGTGGCCGACTCGGGGCATGGGCACGGGTCGCTGGAAGAGACGGTATATCTGATGGCCAGCCTCGCCAATGCTCGGCGGTTGGCCGAAGCGGTCGAAGAGCTACGCGACGGCGGCGGGGAGATTCACGACCTGATTGACCCTGGCCACAGCTCGGGCGGGGTCGCCGGCAACTCAGCACCGCGCCGAGGTGAGGCTGAGATACCTTAAGTTCGCGTTTTAACGTGCGTAAGCCTCACCTCGACGGCTCCCGGCTACAACAGGCTGGCCGGGAACCCACCCCGGCGACGCCCATCGCCGTGGCATGCAGGCGACACTGTCGGCATGCGTCCCTCCATCACCATGGCCGTCGTAGGCGGGCTACTCGCCGTGCAAGGCTGCGCTGTCACTGCTCTCGCCCCCGAGGCGCCCCCGCCGACCCCAACCGTCGGACAGCCCGTGGTGTTGGATGCCCGCGTACCGGGTTGGCAGACCGCCGCCTGGCTCGCTGAAGACTCGTTCTGCGTGCGCGTTGCCCGCGTCGACGAGAAGCGCAGGGAGGGCAAGGAGAACGAATTCGTCTTCTGCGATCCGGCGCCGGAGGCTTTGGACACGGTCGGTCCGCCGCTGCTGCCCACCAAGCCGATGCCGTACGTCGCCCCGCTTGACCCGCAGCAGCGGAAGATCATCCTGGTCGGGTCCGTACGCGGTGCCGTGACCAGCGTGTCCGTGACCATGTTCGGCCAGACCGCCACGGCCGCCGTACACCGGCTCCCCGCCACCCGAAGTCGCCAGATCGGCGCGTACGCGGCCTGGCTTCCCCGTAGCGAGCATGAGCGCGACGGGATGAACCTCTCCGACATCACCGCCGTCGTCGGCCGCGACGCCGACGGCCGCGTCGTGACCCAACTGGACTGACACCAGCGGAGGCACCGGCCAACTTGGGGAGCCGAGCCTCTGGAGCTCGGCCCGCTGCTGGGATGTTGGATCAGTGGTGCTGCTTGGCGAGCTCGACGAAGGAGCGCCAGGCGGACGGGCCGAAGATCAGCATCGGGCCGCTACGGTCCTTGGTGTCCCGAACCAGGACCCGACCGGGCAGGTTGTCGGCCACCTCGACGCACGAGCCGGCTTCGGAGTAGGTGCTGGTACGCCAACTGGGTGCGCTGCTCACTGGATCATCTCCACCGATCGACGTCCACTCCTGGGCAGTGAGGTGCCAGAGAGACGGAGTCTCGATGCACACCGTCTCAATGAAGGGCAGCTCCCGAGAGAGCTGCGACCCGGCCGCCGCCGCCAGGTCGACATCCGCAAGCTGACCGGGCCTCAATGAAGGGCAGCTCCCGAGAGAGCTGCGACAGGGTACCGATTTTACCCCTCCTGACCTGCGGCGGAGCGAGCGGTCCGCGAAGGGTCCGCCTGGAGAGAGCACGACGACAGCCCAAACGCCACCGACGTCCACTCTCGAACAGTACTTGAGCTGCGTAAACAGCTCCGCGAAGGGTCAGCCTGGAGAGAGCACGACGACAGCCCAAACGCCACCGACGTCCACTCTCGAACAGTACTTGAGCTGCGTAAACAGCTCCGCGAAGGGTCCGCGCTCACGGACGGCATGACGGAGCCTTCGCAGCGCAGAGCGAACCGACCAACCCGGCCGGCGATCAGGCGGCCCTGACTCACCGCGTCCGGCGCGCGATGCAGGAGCGCCGACCCTACCGAGGCAGGGTCGGCGCTCTCCGGCTGTCTCGCCGAGATAGCCGTCAGGCCGTCAGTGGTGGCGCTTCGCCACCTCGATGAACGAGCGCCACGCGGACGGGCCGAAGGCCAGGGTGCCGCCGTCGCGGTTCTTGGTGTCCCGGACCAGGACCCGTCCCGGAAGGTTGTCGGCCACTTCGACGCAGTTGTTCTGTCCGTTGCTCCGGCTCGACGTGAACCAACGAGCCGCTGAAACGTCGCCAGTGATCACTTGCCCATCTCCTTCATCGCGTCCCTGATTGCCTGCCTCGACGCCCGCTCATCCAGCGAGGCGTCCCAGATGTTGCTGAATGCTCCCTCGTACCGGTCGATCTCATGCGGCTTGTCCAGGAACAGAGCACCGGTGAACCCGTCGACGTAGACCGTGGGCGGTTCCGTCGCCTGGCCGTTGCCGTTGGTGGGAAACTCCAGCACGACGAACGGACCCGACATGATGCCGGCGTGCATCCCGACCGCGAACGGCAGCACCCTGAGTGCCACGTTCGGCATCTCGCTCACGGCGATCAGCCGTTCCAGCTGGGCGCTCATGACCTCCCGCCCGCCCACCGGCCGCCGGAGGATCGACTCGTTGAGCACCACCCTCAGCTCCGGTGCCGCGACCGGTCTGGTGAGCAGCGTTTGCCGAGCGATTCGGAGTTGAACCCGTCGGCCGATCTCGCGCGGCTCCGTGCCGGGGTTGTCGGCCTCGATCAGCGTGCGGGCGTAGTCCGCGGTTTGCAGTAGTCCTGGCACGAGCTCGGCTTCGTACCACCGCAACTGACTGCAGGACTCCTCCAGGCCGATGTAAACGTCGAAGCCCTCGTTGATTATGTCTGCGTAAGACAGCCACCAGCCCTTGCTCTTGGTCTCCTTGGCGAGAGCCATGAGCGATGTCGTCGTCTCGGCCAACGCGCCGTAGACGCGGCACATCTGCTCGACGTCGAGTGACCGCATGGACGTCTGCCCGGTCTCGATCCGCCAGATCTTCGCTTCGCTCCACTCCAGAGCGGAGGCGGCGGCTCTGACCGTGAACCGGGCCTGCATCCGGAGATCACGCAGGCAGCGACCCAGTTGCCGTCTCGGCACCGTTGACCCTGTCGCTCCTTCCGCCACGTCTCATCCTCCGCTCCTCGCCTCACGGTGAGGCGACCCTGTCACTCAAGATGAAAGCACCCGTACGCCTGTTTTGCAATGCATGCTTCGCTCTCTATGACGTACTTCTGGGTGCCCTAAATGAAGTCTTGTAGATCGATACACGCAGTGCTCTACTCGTCTTCGGTACCTGGGCGTGCCGCACCGCCCAGCAGCCGGCGAGGGGTCGCCCGAGCAGGCACATGTCGTCGGTCCCGCTCGACTCGAAGGGGGCATTCCATGGTGAAGCCGCTGATGTACGGCTACCTGCGGGTGGACCTCGACGCCCTCGACGGCGACATCCGGCAGATGGAACTCGCCCTCAAGTTCTGGGCCGAGCAGGAGGGCTACTGCTTAGCGGGGCTCTTCCATGAGTACGACACCGCGCTGAACCGCCCCGCCCTCACCGCACTGATCGAAGAGATCGGCCGCTCCGACGCCCGGCGCGTGATCACGCCCAGCCTTGCGCACCTCTCCACGCACCCGGTGGTCCAGCGCCACCTTCTCGACGCGCTGGAAGACACCGGCGTCCAGGTCCATACCCTGCAGGAGGAACTAGACCCATGAGACTGCCGCTGTACGGCTACATCCGCCTACTGCCGCCGCACGCCAACACGAGCAACGCCATCGTGGACCAAGCCGAGCGACGCATGCAGCAGTTCGCCGACAGCCACGGCTACGACCTGACCGCTGTCTTCATCGAACGCGCGACCAGTCGAGCAGCGTTCGACCGCCTGATGCATGACCTCCTCGTCGAGGACGCCCACCACGTCATCGTCCCCGCCCACGAAACCCTCTCTGCACACCACAGCGACCTCTTCGACGACCTGATCGAGGAACTACACGCGGCAGACGCGCTCATCTTCGATCTCGAAGCCATCGACACCTGCGACAGGAGGATGCGGCCATGCTAGGAATCGGGGCAGTCGTCGGCGCGGCGCTGCTGGGCTTCTGCGCCGGGCTGTGGTCATTCAAGGTCAAGTCCAGGTGGTGCCCGGACTGCGGGCGTACGACCTACCCGATAGCGGATCGGCCCGGTGAGTAGCCGGCTGCTCGCCACGCCGGAGCCGAAACCCGGCGACGTGCTGATCATCGGCCGGCAAGCCAGCGTCCAGTTCGCCGACGACCGCGCCATCCGACTCCGGGTCATCGCCGTCGACCGCAAATGGACCTACGACGGGTGGATCTGGCTGGCCGGATACGTCATCGACCGGTACGGCAACGCCGCCGAACGGCGGGAGATATTCGTCCAGCGCCACGGACTCTACCGACTGCCCCGGCGCGCAGAAACCCGACCATCGACCAATTGATCAAGGGAGAGAAATGATCACCGAAATGCTACGTGACTGGTGGCTACGCTGGCTCGACTGGCGCTCCGGCCGGTCCACAGCCTCCCACCGGCTGCACCACCTGCGACGCGAGCTGCACCAACAACGGCAGACGACATCGGCCCGTCACCGCCGACTCGACGGCAACCGGGGACACCACTGGTCCACCGAGGCGACCGAACTGGTCCCCACCCTGCGCCCGTTGATGACCTACGGCCAGCAACTCGGCTACCGGGTCCTCCCGCACGGCTCACCCTGACCGGCCCCCTCCCCCTACACCCGCCGAGCCGGGATCATCAAGATCATGTGAGGCTGAGATACCTTTCGACCGGCTCGGGTTCAAGGGGTCGTCGCAACACCTGAGTTGATCAAGGGAGTTGCGATGTCTAGATCACTGCCCCGGTTCCGGCGGGTCGCGTTCTGGGACGCCGTCCGGCTGGGGATGTCGAACGAGGAGGCGGGACGACACGCCGGGGTCACCCATCCCACTGAGCTGCGGTGGTTCGCCCAGGCTGGTGGGGTGAAGAGCAACGGACCTCGAGCGGCGTCGGGCCGCTACCTGTCGTTCGATGAGCGGGAGGAGATCGCCCTGGCCTTGGCGCGGGGCGAGTCGCAGCGGTCGATCGCGACCCGGTTGGGTCGCTCGCCGTCGACGATCTGTCGGGAGGTCACCCGCAACAAGGGTTGGCGGGGCCCCTACCGGGCCGGACCTGCCGAGAAGATGACCAGGCAACGGGCAAGACGGCCGAAGGTCGCGAAGCTGGCCGCCGACGAGCGGCTACACATGGTGGTGCAGCACTGGTTGACGTTGCGGTGGTCACCGGAGCAGATCAGTCTGCGGCTGGTGGCCGCGTTCCCCGACGATGAGAGCATGCGGATCTCACCGGAGACGATCTACCAGTCGTTGTACGTGCAGGGCCGGGGCGCGTTGCGGCGGGAACTGGCGGCGTGTCTGCGCACGGGGCGGGCGTTGCGGCGGCCGCGTCGGCGTGAGCGTGAGCGGCGGGGCCGGTTGTCGGACATGGTCAACATCCGGGACCGGCCGGCGGAGGTCGCCGACCGGGCGGTGCCCGGCCACTGGGAGGGCGACCTGATCATCGGCCGGAATCAGGCGTCGGCGATCGGGACGTTGGTGGAGCGGTCGACCCGGTTCTGCATGCTGCTGCACCTGCCCGACGGGCGCGACGCGGTGCAGGTGCGGGATGCGTTGATCGCGGCGATCCGGACAATGCCCGAGCAGTTGCGGCGGTCGGTGACGTGGGACCAGGGCCGGGAGTTGGCCCGCCACGTCGAGGTGTCGATCGCTGCCGGGATCGACATCTACTTCTGCGATCCGCACTCGCCGTGGCAGCGGGGTAGCAACGAGAACACCAACGGGTTGCTGCGGCAGTACTTCCCGAAGGGCACCGACCTTTCTGTCCACAGTGCCGAGCATCTCGCCGCTGTCGCCGCCGAGTTGAACGGGCGCCCCCGTAAGACACTCGGTGTCCGCACCCCGGCCGAGGCCCTCGCCGAGCTACTATCAGCCCCGTCAGCAGCATGAACACCCACTGTTGCGACGACCGGTTGAATCCGCCCCGGTCGAAAGGTATCTCAGCCTCACATGGTGGCGTCGGTGCCGGCCAGCCTGGCGGCGGCGGTGGCGCCGATGATCCACAATGCCGGGGAGGAGGAGAAGATCTGTGCCGTCGGCCACGTACACCTCCTTGGCGGACATTCCCGACGTCGTCTGCGACGAACTGTCGCGGGCGCGCCGTGGGGTGATCATGCTTGCCGTTGACGGGTTGTCATATGACGCGGCGCTGGCGGCAGGCTGGCGGACCGCCGAGTTGACCAAGTTGGCCAGCACGTTTCCGAGCACGTCGACGACTGCGTGGCTGACCGCCATGACCGGAGTCGGGCCGGCGCAGCACGGCGTACCGGGGATGGTCTATCGCGTGCCCGGCCGTGGCACTCTGGTGTACGCCGTCACCGGCCGGGTGTTGGCGCAGGGGCCGGCCGACCCGGGCGGCGACCCCAGACTCGTGATCGAGCACCCGACCATCTTCGACCGGGCTGCAGGCGACGGCGTGCAGTGCCGCGCGGTGGCCCGGGAGATCGCCCACCTACCCGGCCCATGGGCGCAGGCGCTGCTCCGGGGCGCGACCGTCGTCCCGGCTGCACCGTCGGAGACGCTCGCCCGGCAGGCCCGCGACCCGGCGTTGCTGGTCGACGCCGCGATGAAAGAAGTCGACGAGCAGATCGGCGGGCAGGCCGGCGACGTGCGGCGGCGGCAACCGATGCTCCTGTGGACCTACGTCAACCTGGACGACTACCTGCACCGCCACGGCTACGACGAACGAGCCGTGGCGGCGACGGCCGAGCTGGGCAGCCGGGCAGCCCGGTGGGCGCAGGCCGGCTGGACGGTCATCGGCCACTCGGACCACGGCCAGGTCCGGTGCACCCCGGACGAGGACCTGGTGCGGGCCTGGGCCGCTCTGGACGATCCGGCACGGCGGCTGCTCCCGGCCGGCGGGGCGGGCCGGGTCCGGTGGCTGTACCCGGCCCCCGGCGACGAAGGCGAGTTTGGCGGCCGACTCGCTGCGGCACTCGGCTCCTCGGCTCGGATCGTGGCCACCGACGAAGCACTGCGGGACCGGGTAGGCCCGGTGATCGCGATCGCCGCAGACGAACGCTTCCCCGTGCCGGACACCAGCCTGAGCTGGGAGCACGGCGCCGACTCTCCTGACGAGACGGTGGTGCCGCTGGCGATCTGGCGGGGCCGCTGAGACTGCCGTGCCGCCAGGACACGCGGCGGCTAGGACACGGGGCTGCTATGAGGCGATGCCGACGGGCGAGACGTCAGCCGGCCGCTGCGGGCTCGTCTGGGCCCGGAACGGCAACAGCGCGGCCCCCACCAGGATGAAGACTGCAGCGACCGCGAAGTAGATCGGCCGGTAGCCGACTGTGCCGACGACCAGGGTGCCGACACCGATGCATACGGCGTACGGCGTATTGATGATCGCCTCAGACGCGACGATCGCGCGGCCCTGCAGCTCGGCGGAGGTGCGCCGCTGCACCAGGGTCACCTCGGCGACGAGAATCAGCGGCAACCCCAACCCGACCAGGACCGCCCCGGCTGCGACTCCGGTCAGGGTGGCGGTGCTGGCCGCCGCCAGGCCGACCCCGTTGAGCAGGAAGCCGGCGCAGGCCACGGTGTACTCGCCGTAGCGGCGCATCGCGGGACCGACCAGGAGACCGGCGACGACGCTGCCGGCACCCTGGACGCCCCCGAGGATCCCGATGATGGCGGTCGGACGCTGCAGCCCATCGCTGACGAGCGAGAACAGAGCCACGTTGATCATGCCGGCACCGCCGAACGCGACCGCGCTGGCGACGACGATCCGCCGGATGACCGGATGGCGGGCCACGTGCCGGGCCCCGGCGACGACCTCGGTCGCCAGCGAGCCCCGCTGCGTGGCGGCGGCCGACCGGACCAGATCCCGGGGCCGGCGCAGCAGCACCAGCGACGCGACGGACAGGGCGAACGTCGCGACGTCCACCAGGATGACCGCCTCTATACCGCTGGTGGTGTAGAGCGCGGCGCCGACGACCGGCCCGATCACCCGCATCCCCTGACTGAGGCTGCTGAGTACGCCGTTGGCGTTGCCGAGGCTGTCGTCGGGCAGCATCGAGTGCAGCAGTCCGCCACGGGAGGCCCGGTAGATCTGCCCGGAGCAGCCGTACAGGAAGGTGACGACGTACACCAGCCAGACGTCGGCCGCGCTGTCCACTGTCAGCAGTGCCAGGATCAGGACCGCCATCGCCCCGTCGTTGACCGTCATCAGCCACCGGCGCGGCAGGCGGTCCACCAGCAGGCCGGTCAACGGCGACAGCAGCACGGCGATCGCCATGAGCAGGAAGACCAGGCCGGCGGCGCTGGTGGATCCGGTGAGGTCCTTCATCCAGATCGCCAACACGATGACCATCATCGTGCTGCCGAACATGTTGAACGCCTGACCGGCAAGGAGCAGCCGCATGTTGCGGTCACGCAGGATGACGGGTCGCATCGATCTCCTCAGCCGCGTCGAGATCCTCAGGATCGGGCACCGGGACGACCCAGCCGGCCCGGTGCAGCATGTCGAAGACCCGGTCGGCGAACGCCACCGAGACAGGGAGTTCGCCGGCCAGCGCCGCCCACCACGCCGCGCTGCGGCGGCCACGCCGGCCGTCGACTGCTCGCAACAGCGTGAGTACGCGGGCGTGGCTGCCGCCCCGATCCTCAGCCAGGCGTTCGGCGAGCCAGGCGCGGTCAGCGTCGGTGGCGGCCAGCGTCCGGGGATTGACCGGGCCGAGCGCGGCGCGGGCCAGCACCGTACCCGACGCCTCGTCGTCGGCCGACGGCTCGACGCACAGCGCGCGGTCGGCAGCGGTGGCGGACACGTCGGCCAGCCAGCGCGCCGTACGGACGATCTCCCCGACCGGCACCCCGGCGTACGTCAGCGTGCTGACACACCTGCCGGCGATCTCGCTGCGGTGGGCCACCCGCCGGACCGACGCGGCGTCGCCGGCCGGGTCCAGCACCGGGCTGCCGTCGTCACGGTACGGATACGGTGCCGGCGGACGCTGCCGGCCGGGCAGCGCCGCCAGGATGTGCCCGGCGGCCCAGCCGGCACATGCGTCGGCGACGTCGGCGGCCAACGCCGGGTCCGCGCGCCCGCGTACCGCCGCCACGGTCGACGCCGCCACCGTGACGGTGCGACGCAGCTCAGCCGGGTCGACCATGTCGAGCGTGTCCGCCGAGGTGTGGTTGGCCCGGTCCGGCCAGTGCCCGAAGGACACCGTCGGGCACCCGGTCGGCGCATCCGAGACGAGCGCATGGTCGGAACCCCCGGAGAACGGCGCGGTGACCACCTGCCCCGGATCGCACGGCACCGCGCCGCTGTAGGACCGGGCCCGTGCCGGCACCAGTTCGGCGCAGCGTCCGGCCAGAGCCGGCAGAAACGACGGTACGTCGTCCGGCCCCCGCTCGATCACCAGCGAGCTGCCGCAGCGGTACGGGTCCTGCCCGGCCATGTCCACGTTGACCGCCAGGCTGGGCCGCGCCACGGCACCGCCGCCCACAAGATCGTGCAGGTACGCGGCGACACCGACGAACTCCGGTGCCCACAGGAAACGCAGATCCGGTCCGCCGACTGGCCGGGCACCGAGCAGCCGGGCGGTCGCGAGCAGCGCGGCGACGCCGGAGGCGTTGTCGTTGGCGCTGGGCCGGGGGTGGCACAGGTGCGCCGAGAGCAGGAACTCGTCGCCGCTGCCGTCGCCCGGCAGCACGCCGGTCACCACCGGCATGGTGGCCGTCGACCCGGCCACCGCCACCTCGACGGTGACCGCCTTGCCACGGTCGGCGGCCGCGCTGAGCCTGGCGAGCTGCGCGGCGGTGAGGCTGAAGCCGGCCAACGCCGTGCCGGGCAGCAGTTCCAGCCGGCCGACCTGGTCGGCGAGCCGGTCGGTCCGGGCGCTGAGCGGGTCTGCGGCGACCGCGACGGCGCCGCCGGCCGCCGCCCGCCGGGCGCATTCCGGAAACGGTACGCGGACGTCGTCCAGCAGCACGAGCGCGCCGGTCGGGTCGGTGCCGGCGCACATCGCCGACCAGCGCAGCAGTGGTGCGGCGACGCCGCCGGCGGGGATCGGTGCCGAGTACGCCGCGAGGGTGTACGGCTGTGCCGGGTAGTCAATCAGCGTCTCGCCGCCGTGCCGGAGGCTGGCCCGCACCGGGGTCCACGACATCGGGGCCTGGTAGGTCCACCACCGCCGGGCCCCGTCTGCCGGGAAGGTGTGCACGGTGACGTCGCGCAGGCCGGCGTCCGCCGCCCGCTGTGCGACGTACCCGGCCGCGGCGTGGATCCCGGCCGAGGCCTGGTAGCGGTCGTGCCGGGCGACCTCGGCGACGTCGACCATGGCAGCGTCGACGTCGATGCCGTCGTGCACCGCCGCGACCAGCTGGGGCAGTCTCATCGGCGGTCCGTCGGGGCGGCGGTGGAAGTGGCTGCGAACGCGGTGGTGAAGGCGGCCAGGCGGGCCTCGGACAGCGGGACCGACAGCCGCAGCAGCGCGCCCGGTGGGCCACCGGGTGCCAGCGACGGCACCTGCTTGGCGAGCACTCCTCGGGCGGCCAGGATCCGGCGTACCTCATCGTCGCCGGGCAGGACCAGCCACGGCAGCCGGGGGTCGGTCGGCAGCGGGGTGAGACCGGCGGCGATCAACTGCTCCTCGACGTACGGCTTCACCTGTGCGATCCGGTCCCGCAGTGCGGCCAGCGGATCCTGCTGGGTGAGCAGCGCGGCGGCCAGGTCCAGGGCGAGTGCGCTGACCGCCAGCGGCGGCGCCACCTGCCGGACCACATCGGCCAGGTCCGGGGCGGCGACGGCGTACCCGACCCGCAGCCCGCCGGCACAGAACCCCTTGGACATGCTGCGGATGACGACGGTGCCGGGCAGTTCGTCGGTGAGCGGGGCGGCGCTCCGGTCGGGCGGCAGGTAGGCACCCAGCGTCTCGTCGACGACCAGCACGCTGCCGACCGTTGCGCAGGCCTGCGCGACCCGGCGCAGCTGGTCCCCGGTCCACATCGGGCCGAGCAGGCCGGGCCGGTCGACGACGGTCAGCACCGGCCGGTGGTGGGTCACGGCGGCCACCGCGTCCGCCGGGTCGCGCAGCGACGTGGCCCGGACCTGGCCACCGGTGGCGCCGGGCAGTTCCGGATGGCCGGCCAGGTCGACCAGGACGGTGCCGCCGTCGCCCAGCCGGGCCAGCGCGTGCAGCAGGCCGGTGGCACCGGCGCCAGCGGTGACCCGGTCCGGCGGCAGCTGCCGGCCCGGCGGCCAGCGCAGGTACGCGGCGACGATCGGCGCGAGCCGCTGCGAGGCGTACGGGTCGGCGAGGTCGTAGCGGCGGGCCCGCTGGATCGCGGCCGGCCCGGCGG
>NZ_JBSWXD010000122.1:0-20971 GCF_056160425.1 Micromonospora sp. ABR4_055 | reverse complement strand
CACCCGGATAAGAGCGTCGGCAGCGTCAGATGTGGAGAAGAGACAGGGACTGCTGCTGGCCGGCCTGGCCGGCGGAGCGGCGATCGGCGCGGCCGTCGTCTGGTGGCGCAGCCGCCGCCACCGCGCCGTCCCGGCGGACCCGACCGGGGCCGGGCCCGCCGACGACGAGGGCGAACTGGTCGGCTCCGGCGGCACCACCCACTGGCGGCTCACCGAACAGTGACCGCTGTCGCCTGACCAGGTCTCCTTGCCGCAGACCGGCCCGCCAGCCGGTTCAGCGGACCGGCACGGTGGTACGGACCGTCGCCTGGTCGACGTCGGACAACCGGATGGTGAAGCGCAGCTCCCACTCGCCCGGCACGGGAAACGCGACCGCGCCGACCGCGTGGTTGTCGTCCACGCCCAGCAGCAGAGTCGTTACCGGCTCGACGTCCTGTGCCGGCAGCGAAGTGGTCATCGTCCACTCCTCCACCTGTACCGGCGCGCCCTCCGGCGTGTACACGTAGGCGTGCACCGTGTTGTGTTCGCCGAGCTGCACCGGGTAGATGTCGAACTGGAGGGTGTACAGCGAGCTGGTCAGCGTCTGAGCGAAGGTGTCCTGCCCGAGGGCCTGAGCCTCGACGACGGCGGTACGGGCCGGAGTCGTCTGCACCAGTACCGCGCTGGCCCCGAGAGCCGCCACCGCCACCGCGACCTCGACACCGACCAGGCCGGTGAGTCGCCGTACGTGCGACGCCCGCCACCGCCCGACCAGCCGTCGCGCGTACCCGGCGGTCAACAGCAGCACCGCCACCAGCGCGATCTTCACCAGCACCAACCGCCCGTACCCGGTGGTGGCCAGTGCGGTCGGGCCGCCGGTCTCCATCAGCGCCTGGACGGCACCGGCGAGCAGCAGCCAACAGACCGCCACCGTCGCCCACCGGGACCAGACCGGCAGGATCCGGCCCAGGACACGGGGGTGGGTGCGGCGCAGCAGGACCGCGCCGAGGGTCACCAGCCCGCCGATCCACACCCCGACCGCGGCGATGTGCACGGTGTCGGCGGCGATACTGACCGGCGGTACCGGCGCCGCCACCGCGTGACCGGTCAGCGGCCAGGTGACCAGCCCGGCCACGCCCAGCCCGACGAGGGCCAGCCCGCGACGGGTGCCGCCGACCCCGGCGAGGGCCGGGGACACCAGCGCCGCCACCGCGGCCAGGACCACCAGCCGGCCGAGCAGCGCAAGCCCGTACCCGCTGTCGACGACGGCGGCCAGGTCCCCGGCGGAGACCTCCAGCAGGCCACTGCCGGTCGAGTACGGCGCCTGCAGGTACAGGCCGGCCACCGTGGCCAGGCCGATCAGCCCGAGCCCGGTGCCGACCATGACCTTGCCGGGCCGGCGGCCCAGCCGGGGCGGCCACAGCAGCGCCAGCAGCAGCGCGGGGCCGACGGCGAGTACCACCCCGGCGTAGCCGACGTACTTCGCGGTGGTCACGGCGACCGCCACCGGCAGCCGCTGCCCGCCGTCGCGCGGCTCGGGCACCGTCGCGGACGGCGCTCCTACCGAGTACGTGTAGCCGCTGCCCACCGGGTGGCTGTCCGCCGAGATCACCCGGTAGCTGACCAGGTAGGTGCCGAGCGGGCGGTCGGCGACCCGGACCGGGAGGGTGACGGTGGTCCCGTCGGTTCGTGGTGTTCCGTCGTCGATCCGTTTCCCGTCCGGCGCCAGTACCTGCAGGCGCCCGGTGACCGGGCGCACCGGTTCGCTGAAGGTCAGCACCACTTCCCGGGGCGAGTTGCCCAGCACCGATCCGGGGGCGGGCTCCGCCGTCACCAGCACCGCGTGTGCGGCCGCCGGGCCGGCGGGGGCGACCATTACCAGCATGCCGCCGAGGAGCAGTGCCGCGGCACCGGCTGCGGCGTGCCGGGCCCACCGGGCGGCTCGTCGTTGTTTCACCCCTGGTAGTTCGGTGCGGACGGGGCAACGGTTCATCGCGATCGACTCCGGGCGGGTCAGGGAGGTACCGACCGCAGGTGAGTCGGTCGTCTCGTGGGCCGAGCGCCGGGACCGGACGCATGCGTGCCGGGAGGAATCGTGGTCGACCGGGGCGGCCGTGAGCAAGTCGACCGTCGGTGGTGGTCCGGTCCGCCTCCGGTCAGATCCGGATGGCCGTCGGTCGGCCCCGACCCGCCGGGTCAGGGCAGCGGTGCCAGCGGGGTGCCGTCGGCGTCGCGGACCAGAATTGCCTCGACCGGGCATGATTCAGCAGCGTCGATGACTGTTTCGGCCGGATCGATGTCGGACGCGGGCCCCTGGGACACCCCGTCGACCAGGCTGAAGTGCCCCGGCGCGGTACCGGCGCAGATGCCGGACCCGACGCACCGTTGCTCGTCGACGCTGACCTGCCAGGACCGCTGGTTCATCGCCACCTCCGGGGTTACCCACGGCACCGGCCGTGGGGGACTGGAACGGTTCACGTCCGATGGCCGGCATGGTCCGGGCCGCGCGTCGGGCCCGGCGGAGGAGGATCAACCCCAGGTCACCGGCATCGCGTTCAACCCGCGGACCAGCAGGCCGGTCTTCCACACCAGCTGATCCTCGGGTACGGCCAGCCGTAGCTGCGGCAGCCGCCGCACCACCGCCTCCACCGCCACCTGCAGCTCCATCCTGGCCAGTTGGGCGCCGAGACAATGGTGTACGCCGTGGCCGAAGCCGACGTGCGGGTTGACGGTCCGGGTCAGGTCCAGCCGGTCCGGGTCGGTGAAGACCTCGGGGTCGCGGTTGGCCGCCGACAACGATCCGATGACCGGTTCACCGGCCCGGACGAGTACTCCGCCGACCTCGACGTCGACGGTGGCGTACCGGGCGAACGAGGAGGCGGCGCCGAGCGGAACGTACCGGGTCAGTTCCTCGACGGCGCCCGGCACCAGGGCCGGGTCGGCGCGCAGGGCGGCGAACTGGTCCGGCTGGGTGAGCAGGACGTAGACGAAGTTGGGGATCTGGGTCACGGTGGTCTCGTGGCCGGCGGCCAGCAGTCCGGCGGCGAGCTGCACGAGTTCGGTCTCGGTGAGCCGGCTCGCGTCGGTGTCCCGGGCGTGGACCATGGCGCCGAGCAGGTCGTCGGTCGGGTGCCGGCGGCGCTGTTCCACCAGTCCGGCGATGTAGCCGTGCAGGTTCTCGAGATACCCCGCTACCTGCTCGGGGGAGAGCGAGGTGGTGGACACGACCGCTTCGCTCCAAGTGTGGAAGTGTTCCCGGTCGGCGTAGGGGACGCCGAGCAGTTCGCAGATGACCCGGACCGGCAGCGGGGTGGCGAACCGTTCGACGAGGTCGGCTGGCGGCCCGTCGCCGATCATGCCGGTCAGCAGTTCGTCGGCGAACTGCCGGGTCTGTGGTCGGAGCTGTTCGACCCGCCGGCCGGTGAACGCCTTGGCGACCAGGCGTCGGAGCCGGGTGTGTTCCGGCGGATCCATCGACAGGATTCCGCCCTCGATCTGTCGGGGGGTGATCCGTGGTTCGTCACGGCCGACGCTGGCGGCGCGGGAGAACCGGGCGTCGCCGAGGACGAACCGGACGTCGGCGTGCCGGGTGGCCAGCCAGGCCGGTTCCCCAAACGGCAACTGGACCCGTACCAGCGTCCGGTCCTGCTGCAGTTGCCGGTAGGTGTCGTCGAGGTTGAGACGGTCAGGCGCGGTGAAGGGGTAGCTGCGGGGTTCGGCGGCACGGAGTTCGGGCATGGTTCACCTCCTGACGGGGGGACGGTCGCGTACCGGCAGTGACGCCCAGCCTGCGTGACCGGCACGTGACGCTCTGATACTAGAGAGGTCTCTCGATTGATCGCAGCCCGGTGGCGTCTTCGGTTCCCTCAACCTAGCGTCCTAGCCTGCTCTACGAGGTGTGTCAACATAGCGCACGGAGAACCAAACTCCATCGAATCGGAGGCTCGGCAGTACCTCTGGGGTCAGCTCCGGCCGGCGGCATCGTCGGGCTGGGCGTGGGAGAACAGCACCGGGGTCACCGGCCGGGTCCGGGAAGGCTCGGGGGTCGGTGGGTTGCCCGCCCCGGACTCCGCCGGCTGGTGTTCACCGGTGAGTACCAGCAGTTCGTAGGCCCGTTCGGCGGGCAGCCGACCGGTGACGATCGCGATCCGGAGCGGCACGGGCGGGGTTCCGGCGACGACGGCGACGGGCAGATCGAGCACTCTCGGGTTGACCTGCCGACCGGCGAGGTGCCCGGCGGCCGCCGGGGGCAGGTCCCGCCAGGGACGTACGGTCTGCTCGGTGAATCCGTGGCTGGCCCACTGGTCAGCCTCCGCGTTGACCCGGTCGGCGACGTGCTGTGGCACCACGTCGCGGCCGCCGAGGTCGTCGCTGAGCAGCGCTCGGGCGAGCGGGCTGAGCTGGTCGACCGGATACCACCGGGTCCGCTGGGTACGACGGCGGGAAATGTCGCCGGGTGAGGCGTCGGCCGCGGACCGGTCACGCCGGGCGTCTGGTTCAAGGTGGGCCGGCATGCCCACCATCCAAGCATGATCGACCGCCGTCCGATGGCAAGGGGTCGCAGGTAGCGGGGATGTCGGAACCGGGGGGGGCGGAGTTTGCCGGCAACCCGTGCGGGTAGCCGCGCCGGGTGGCCGAGGAGCGGCAGACGGTGGCACCGACGGCGGGCGTCGGGTCGCCGCTCGACGAACGGTGGGAGTACGGGTACCTGTACTTCGTGCAGACGGTGGCACCTGCCGAAGGGGGTAAGCGGCCGGCTGCCGGGCCGACGGTCACCGTGGTCGCTGACGGCGCGGGGCACCGGTGTCGGGTGCTGACCGGTCGACGGCTGGAGGTGCTCAACGAACTGGGTGGACAGGGTTGGATCGTCAGCGACGGTCTGTGGAGCCCGGAGCAGGCCCGGTGGCTGGCTGAACTGGTGGCCGGGGTGGACGGGGTGGAGCGGATGGTCGGTTACTGGCAGTCGTTCATGCGCCGGCGGGTGGCCGTCGGCGGCGACGGCCACGGTGAGTCGGAAGGTGGTGGGTGAGGGGCGCGTTATAGTGGCGCTCGCCAGGTGACAGTGCCCCTTGGGGGACCGTCGGGCTCGTTCGCCGCCGCTCGTTTCCGGTCCGGTGGGACAGGCCGGTCGGGGCGGGGGAGAGGAAGTGTCGGTGTCGCGTCCGTCCGCACAGTCCGCGTCGACGCGGACCGATGTGGCGAGTCAGGTCTTCACCATTCCTAATCTGATCAGTCTTGTCCGTTTGCTAGGTGTACCACTGTTTCTGTACCTGTTTCTGGTGCACCGTGCGGACGTCGCGGCGTTGCTGGTGCTGGCCGTCGGCGGGACCAGTGACTGGGTGGACGGGTTCGTCGCGCGCCGGATCCGTCAGGTGTCCCGGCTCGGCGAACTACTGGACCCACTCGCCGACCGGCTGTACATCCTGGCCACGTTGCTGGCGTTCACGGCCCGCGAGGTGATGCCGTGGCAGTTCACGGTGGCGTTGCTCAGTCGTGAGGTGCTGCTGGCCGGCTGCCTCGTCGTGTTACGCCGATTTGGCTACGGACCACCACAGGTGCACTATGTAGGAAAGACTGCGACTTTCGTACTTTTGGCGGCGTTTCCTATTCTGTTGCTGTCCGCAGTGCTGGGATTCACCCCGACGGCGACGGTGGTGGCCGCGGTCGGGTGGGGTCTGGCCTGGTGGGGTCTGGCGCTGTACTGGATCGCCGGCCTGTTGTACGTACGGCAGACCATGGCGTTGGTCCGGGCCGCCGGAGCAGAAACGGAGCGGGCATGAGCGAGGCGGACCGCAGCGGTTCCGGCCCGCACCGTGGGTACGCGCCGGACTTTCTGACCGAACTGTTCCGGGCACCGCTGGATCCCGGCTACACGGACGCGGCGGCCCGCCGTTCGGTGGTAGGACCACCGCAGGGTTGGCGTCGGGTGACGGCACGGGCGGCGATGGCCGTGTCGATGGCCGCGGTCGGCTTCCTGGTGGTGCTCGCCTACCAGAAGACGGTGGCGGAGGAGCCAAGCAGGTCGCAGGCACGGGCCGGCCTGGTGGAGCAGGTTACCCAGCGCCAGACGGAGACCGACGAGCTGCAGAACCGCGTGGACACATTGCGGGACGAGGTGGCCCGGGAGCGCGACACGGTGCTGGACGGGGCCCGGGCGGCGGACCTGCGCGACCTGGAAGCCGCCGCCGGGCTGGCCCGGGTCACCGGGGACGGGGTGGTCGTCGAGTTGGCGGATGCGCCGGAGGTGGTGGATCCGGTGACCGGTGAGGGGTCGGTCAGTGAGTTGGGTCGGGTGTTGGACCGGGATCTTCAGGACGTGGCCAACGCCCTGTGGAGCGTCGGCGCCGAGGCGGTCGCGGTCAACGGGAGACGGCTGACCGCGACCTCGACGATCCGGGCGGCGGGCAGCGCCATCCTGGTCGATTTCCGGCCGGTGACCGGCCCGTACGAGGTGACGGCGATCGGCCCGCCGTCGATGGTCGAGGCGTTTCGGACCAGCCAGGCGGCCGCGGTGCTACGGGCGGTCTCGGCCGATCACGGGTTGTCGTTCGGGGTCCGTTCGGCTGATGATCTGATGTTGCCGGCGGCGAGCGAGCCGCAGCTGCGGTACGCCCGTGCACCGTCGGCGTCGGCGTCGTCCAGCCCGTCCGGGACGGGAGGCGCCGACCCGTCCGTGACCGCCTCGGGAGGAGGCCCTCGATGATCGCCGTGTTGGCGCTGCTCGCCGGAATGCTGCTGGGGATCTATTTCGACCCGGTGGTGCCGGCGGTGCTGCAGCCGTACCTGCCGATCGCGGTGGTGGCGGCGTTGGACGCGGTGTTCGGCGGGGTCCGGGCGAAGTTGGACGGGATCTTCGACGACAAGCAGTTCGTGATCTCATTCATCTCGAACGTTCTGGTGGCGGGTCTGATCGTGTATCTGGGCGATCAGTTGGGGGTGGGCGGGCAGTTGTCCACCGGCGTCGTGGTGGTGCTCGGGGTGCGGATCTTCGGCAACGTGGCGGCGATTCGACGTCATCTGTTCCGGGCGTGAGGCGTGGCTGATGGTGGAACGTAGGAGTACCGGTACGGGCTGGCCGGTTGAGGGTCCGGCGCGGTCGCCGGGTGCGGGTGGGCGGGTGCCGGCAGGGTCCGAGGAACGGGCGGACGCCGCCGGGGTACCGCCGGTGGACGGTCCCGACGCCGCGGTCGGCGGTGACGGGCCGGCGGGTGCCGGCGCGGGTCGGGGTTCCCGGCGGGTGTCCACGGCCGGGCTGATGATCGTGGGTCTGCTGGTGCTGCTCGGGTTCACCCTCGCCGTTCAGGTCCGCAGCACGTCGACGGACCCGACGTTGGCGGCGGCCCGCCAGGAGGATCTGGTGCGGATCCTGTCGGATCTGGAGGCCCGGGAGGAGCGGCTGCGGCAGGACATCGCGGAGCTGGAGGCGAGTCAGCGGCAGTTGACCTCGGGTGCCGAGGGCCGGGCGGCGGCGTTGGAGGAGGCGTCGCGTCGGGCGGACGAGCTGGGGGTGCTGGGTGGCAGTCTGCCGGCGCAGGGGCCGGGCCTGCGGGTGCGGTTCGTCGCCGGTCGGGAGCCGATCCGGGCGTCGGATCTGCTGGACGCGGTGCAGGAGCTGCGGGGTGCGGGCGCCGAGGTGATGCAGATCAGCGGCGGGGACGGTCGGTCGGTGCGGATCGTGGCGAGCAGCTACCTGCTGGACGTCGACGGCGGCGTGGAGGTGGACGCTGTGCGGTTGACCGGCCCGTACGAGGTGCTGGTGATCGGGGAGCCGTCGACGATGCGGACGGCGTTGAACATTCCGGGTGGGGTGGTGGCTTCGGTGTCCGGTGACGGCGGTACGGTGATCGTCGAGGAGCGCGACGTGGTCGAGGTGTCGGCCTTGAGCGATCCGAGCCAGCTGCGGTACGCCCGCCCGGTCTCCTGATCGGACGGGATGTTGTCGGCGGGTGGGGCGTCAGTGGTGGTGAGTGGTGCACAGACCGAAGGACCGGCCGTGATTCCAGAGGATCTGCGGTATACCGCGGAGCATGAGTGGGTGGCGGGCGACGCCGCTGGTCCTGTGCGGGTGGGTGTGACCCATTTCGCGCAGGAGGCGTTGGGTGACATCGTGTTCGTCGAGTTGCCTGCGGTCGGTGCCGAGGTGACGGCGGGTGAGCCGTGCGGTGAGATCGAGTCGACGAAGAGCGTGTCGGAGATCTACGCGCCGTTGACCGGCACGGTGGTGGCCCGTAACGAGACGCTGGTGGACGCACCGGAGACGGTCAATGCCGACCCGTACGGTGCCGGTTGGCTGGTGCAGTTGGCACCGGCTGATCCGCAGGCGGTGAGCGGGTTGCTCGACGCCGCGGCGTACCGGGAGCTCACCGAGCGCTGACCCGGCGGGGGCGGCGAGGTATCGTGTGCCCGCGAGTCTTGTTGACCCTTGTTTTCGGCGCTGGCTAGGCTCGCCCAGTCGACCGAGAAGCCAACAACAGTTGAGCGTTGCGGAGATTGCCGTCCTGGCACGGGGGAGCTTGCGCCTTGCGATCGTTCAAGGTCTGGTGGCCGACCCGACACACCCGACGCCGACCGAACAGATCCGTGAGGTGGTCCATGACTCGCCCAGACGACGAGTTCCCCCCGCTCGACGTCACGTCGACGTTGAACCTCGGTTCGCTCGACGAAGTGCTGGAGGGGCCGGACGCCGACGTGGTGCCGAGCCGGATGTCGGGTTCGTTGCCGCCGGGGATGGCGTTGCTGGTGGTGCGGCGGGGCCCGAACGCGGGGGCCCGGTTCCTGCTGGACCACGATGTGACGACGAGCGGCCGGCATCCGGACAGTGACATTTTCCTGGACGACGTGACGGTGTCGCGGCGGCATGCGGAGTTCCACCGGGACGGCGGTACCTTCACGGTGCGCGATGTGGGTAGCCTGAACGGCACCTATGTCAATCGTGAGCGGGTGGAGGCGGCGACCCTGAGCAACGGTGACGAGGTCCAGATCGGGAAGTTCCGGCTGGTCTTCATCGCCGGTCCGCGGCCGGACGAGGAGGCCGGCCGCGGTTGAGGTCCGGGGCGCGGACGGAGGTGGCTTCGTGCGCGGTGTGTGGCTGACGCCGGTCGGTGAGCCGGGGGTGTCGTGGTGAGTGAGCAGGCGGCGGCCCGGGAGGACGTGGCCGGTTCGTCGTTGATGAGTATCGGCGAGGTGCTGGCCCAGCTTCGCCCGGAGTTTCCGGACACGACGATTTCGAAGTTGCGGTTCCTGGAGGCCGAGGGCCTGGTGGAGCCGCAGCGGACGCCGTCGGGTTACCGCAAGTACAGCTGGGACGATCTGGACCGGTTGCGTTTCGTCCTGACGGCGCAGCGGGACCAGTATCTTCCGCTGCGGGTGATCCGTGAGCAGTTGGCGGCGCGGGACGCCGAGTCGGCGGCGGGCCGGTCGCGTCCGACGTTGGTGGCGGTCGGTCCGTCCGGTGAGGTGCCGGGCCGGTCGCCGGTGCCGGCGCAGGCTCAGCCGGCGCAGTCCCGGCTGAGCCGTACGGACCTGCTGTCCCGAAGTGGTCTCGAGTCGGCGACGTTGGCTGAGGTGGAGCGGCTGGGGCTGGTGGTCGCGGTGGCGCCTGGCTGGTACGACGCGGATGCGCTGGTGATCGCCACGGCGGTGGCGGGGCTGCTGAGGCATGGCCTCGAGGTGCGCCATCTGCGGGCGGTGCGGGCGGCTGCGGACCGCGAGTCGGGTTTGTTCGCCCAGCTGGTGGCGCCGTTGGCGCGGCAGAGTGATCCGGCTGCCCGGGCTCGGGCGGCGGAGACGGCGCGGGAGCTGATCGGGTTGTCGCAGCAGCTTCACGCGGCGCTGGTGCGGGCGGGTCTGCGGGAGGCGCTCGGCCGGTGAGGTGACTGGCGGGACCGGACGGTGGCGCTGTGGTCCGTGTACCGTGCAGGGAGGGCCGGAGCGGGTTTGGTGACGACGACACGGAGGCGGCGGTGCGTGAGCTGAGCGTGGTCGGGGTGCGGGTGGAGTTGCCCACCAACCAGCCGATCGTGCTGCTGCGTGAGGTGGACGGGGACCGCTACCTGCCGATCTGGATCGGTGCGGTGGAGGCCACGGCGATCGCGTACGAGCAGCAGGGCGTGAAGCCGGCGCGGCCGTTGACGCATGATCTGTTGCGGGACGTGTTGGCCGCAGTGCGGGCACCGCTGCAGGCGGTGGAGATCACCGAGTTGAAGGACAACGTCTTCTACGCGGACCTGGTCATCGGTGACAGTGTGCGGGTTTCGGCGCGGCCGAGCGATTCGATCGCGTTGGCGTTGCGGGTCGGTGCTCCGATTCGTTGTGCTGAGCAGGTGCTGTCCGAGGCGGGCATCCTGATTCCGGATGAGCAGGAGGACGAGGTCGAGAAGTTCCGGGAGTTCCTGGATCAGGTGCGTCCGGAGGATTTCGCGGGCTGACCGCCGCCAGCGGGTGTCATGCCCGTGGCGTGGTCGCCCGCACGCGGCGTGTCGCGGCCCGGGTTGCCTGGTACGGCCCTCTGCCGGCGTTACGCTGGTCCTGTCGATCGGCTCATGTTCCGTCCTGGTGTGGGCCGCACTGACGGGGAGGTTTCCGTATGCCCGCACAGCGAGAGCCGGAGCCGGGGTCGTCTGATGATGTGGACGGGGCCGGTTCGGACGCCGACGCCGTCGGCTATCGCGGAGTGACCGCCTGCCACGCGGTGGGGATCAGTTACCGGCAGTTGGACTATTGGGCGCGGACGACGCTGGTGGTGCCGAGCGTGCGTGACGCGTCAGGTTCGGGTTCGCAGCGGCTGTACTCGTTCCGCGATCTGGTGGTGTTGAAGGTGGTCAAGCGGCTGCTGGACGCCGGTGTGTCGCTGCAGAACATCCGCAAGGCGATCGAGACGTTGCGGTCGCGCGGGGTCGGGGACCTGGCGGGGATCACCCTGATATCGGACGGGACGACGGTGTACGAGTGCCGTTCCCCTGAGGAGGTCGTCGACCTGTTGCAGGGCGGCCAGGGTGTGTTCGGCATCGCGATCGGCGGGGCGTTCAAGGAGATTCAGGGGTCGTTGTCGCAGCTTCCGGCGGAGCCGGCGGTAACTTCCGAGCCGGAGGTGGTGGCTCCGGTGGCCGGGGGCGACGAGTTGGCGGCGCGGCGGGCGCGGCGACGCGCCGGCTGAACCCGCGCGGCGGTGCAGCGGCAGCGGTCGGGGCGGGCTTCGTGATCGACGTCACCGCCCCGCCCCGTAGGGCGGGTGCTGCCGGTAGCGTGGAGACCGCCGTACATCCCGTGTGGGAGAGACCGTCCGCTACCCGGTGGGCGGCGCCGAAGGGGCAAATCCTCCCCGGAACCTCTCAGGCAGAAGGACCACGCGGGTTGGCGACTCTGGAGGCGGCGGCGCCGACAGAGGGGGAGGTTGCCTGCCGACCTCGTCCCGGGAGCCGCCTGGTGAGTGCCTCGTCCTTGTTCGTCGACCGCCACGTCGGCATCGATCCGGTCGCCCAGCAGCGGATGCTGGATGTCGTCGGGTACGCCAGCATCGCTGACCTGATGGACGCCGCCATTCCCGAGGTGATCCGCTGGCGGGGCCGGCTGGACCTGCCGGAACCGGCCAGCGAGCCGGAGGTGACGGCCGCGTTGCGGCGGCTGGCCGACGCGAACACGGCGGCGGTGTCGATGATCGGCGCCGGCTACCACGGCACCCACACGCCGGCGGTGATTCGCCGCAACGTGCTGGAGAATCCCGCCTGGTACACCGCCTACACCCCGTACCAGCCGGAGATCAGCCAGGGCCGGTTGCAGGCGCTGCTGACGTTCCAGACGATGGTGTCGGATCTGACCGGGCTGGCCACGGCGAACGCGTCGATGCTCGATGAGGCGACCGCTGCGGCGGAGGCGATGACGTTGGCGCGGCGGGCGTCGAAGGCACGTAGCGACGTGTACGTGGTGGACGCCGACACGTTGCCGCAGACGGTGGCGGTGCTGCGGACCCGGGCGGAGCCGCTGGGCGTGCAGGTCCGGGTGTGTGACGTGCAGGCCGGCCTGCCGGACGAGTTCTTCGGGCTGCACCTGCAGTTCCCGGGCGTGTCGGGGCGGCTGCGTGACGACGCCCCGGTGGTGGCGGCGGCGCACGCCGCCGGGGCGCTGGTGACGGTGGCGGCGGACCTGTTGGCGTTGACGCTGCTGCGCCCGCCGGGGGCGTACGGTGCGGACGTGGCGGTCGGCACCACGCAACGGTTCGGGGTGCCGATGGGCTTCGGCGGTCCGCACGCCGGCTACCTGGCGGTGCGTTCCGGTCTGGAACGGATGCTGCCGGGACGGCTGGTCGGGGTGTCCCGGGACGTGGCCGGTGACCGGGCGTACCGGCTGGCGTTGCAGACCCGGGAACAGCACATCCGCCGGGAGCGGGCGACCAGCAACATCTGCACGGCGCAGGTGCTGCTGGCGGTCATGGCCGCCATGTACGCGGTGTACCACGGCCCGCAGGGGTTGACGGCGATCGCGCAGCGTACCCATGCGATGGCGGCCCGGTTGCGGGCCGGTCTGGCCGACGGCGGGGTCACGGTGGCGGACGGGCCGTTGTTCGACACGGTGACCGCGGCGGTGCCGGGTGGGGCCGCTGCGGTGGTGGCGCGGGCGGCGGACCGGGGGGTGAACCTGCGGCTGGTGGACGCCGACACGGTGGCGGTGGCGTGTGACGAGACCACCACCGAGGAGCATCTGGCGGTGGTGTGGGCGGCGTTCGGGGTGGCCGGGTACGCGGGGGAGACGCCGGCGCTGCTTCCGGCCGAGTGGCGGCGCACCGGTGAGTTCCTCACCCATGAGGTGTTCCACGCGTACCGCAGCGAGACGGCGATGCTGCGGTATCTGCGGCGGCTCGCGGACCTCGACTACGCCCTGGACCGGGGGATGATCCCGTTGGGGTCGTGCACGATGAAGTTGAACGCGGCGGTGCAGATGGAGCCGGTCAGTTGGCCGGGGTTCGCCGACGTGCACCCGCTGGCGCCGGCCGGGCAGACGGCCGGGTACCGGCGGTTGATCGGCGAGTTGGAGCGTTGGCTGGCGGAGGTGACCGGCTACGACGCGGTCAGTGTGCAGCCCAACGCCGGGTCGCAGGGGGAGCTGGCCGGGCTGTTGGCGATCCGCGGCTTCCACCGGTCGCGGGGGCAGGCGCGCCGGGTCGTGTGCCTGATTCCGTCGTCGGCGCACGGCACGAACGCGGCGAGCGCGGTGATGGCGGGCATGCGGGTGGTGGTGGTCGGCTGCGACGCCGACGGCAACGTCGATGTCGACGACGCGGCGCGGCTGATCGCCGTACACCGGGACGACCTGGCGGCGATGATGGTGACGTATCCGTCGACGCACGGCGTGTACGAGGACGGCATCGCCGAGTTGTGTGCCCGGGTGCACGACGCCGGCGGGCAGGTGTACGTCGACGGGGCGAACCTGAACGCGTTGCTGGGGTTCGCCCGGCCGGGCCGGTTCGGGGCGGACGTGTCGCACCTGAACCTGCACAAGACGTTCTGCATTCCGCACGGCGGCGGCGGGCCGGGGGTGGGGCCGGTCGCGGTGCGGGCGCATCTGGCGCCGTTCCTGCCGGGTGATCCGGTCGGCGGCGACGATGCCGACCGGCCGGTGGTGTCGGGCGCCCGGTACGGTTCGGCCGGGATTCTGCCGATCCCGTGGGCGTATCTGCGGCTGATGGGTGCCGACGGGCTGGTGCGGGCCACCGGGGCGGCGGTGCTGGCGGCCAACTATGTGGCGGCGCGGCTGCGGCCGCATTTCCCGGTCCTGTACGCCGGCAACAAGGGCCTGGTGGCGCACGAGTGTGTGCTGGACCTGCGGGCGTTGACCCGGGCAACCGGGGTGACCGTCGAGGACGTGGCGAAACGGTTGATCGACTACGGGTTCCACGCGCCGACGATGTCGTTCCCGGTGTCCGGCACGCTGATGGTGGAGCCGACCGAGAGTGAGGACCTGGCCGAGCTGGACCGGTTCTGCGACGCGATGATCGCGATCCGGTCGGAGATCGACGACGTCGCGGCGGGCCGGTGGCCGGTGGCGGACAGCCCGTTGCGGCAGGCACCGCACTCGGCGGCGCTGGTCACCGCCGACGAGTGGGTGCTGCCGTACCCGCGGTCGGTGGCGGCGTACCCGGCGGGGCCGGGGCAGCGGGCCGGGAAGTACTGGCCGCCGGTGCGGCGGGTCGACAGCGCCTACGGTGACCGGAATCTGGTGTGCGCGTGTCCTCCGCCGGAGGCGTTCGCCGCCGGCTGAGTACGGGTCGGGTCGGCTCGACGGTGAGCCTGCGGTGGCCCCGGCCGGTCAGGCGGCGAGGGCGTGCCGGGCGGGGCCGCGGTGCGGGGCGATGCTGCTGCCGTCGGGAAGCAGCTCGCCGGTGTCCTCGAAAACGATGACACCGTTGCAGAGCAGGCTCCAGCCCTGTTCGCGGAAGCAGGCGACGACGCGGGCCGCTTCCCGGTCGACGGCGTCAGCCGAGGGACAGATCGGTTGGTGCTGGCACATCGGGATCTCCGGGAACTGTGGGGGGTGCTGTGTCATGGTTCACATGACCAGTGATGAACGTTACCAAGCCGAACGACACCGTTCCGGGCAGGTGACGGCCTGCGGGACCAAGAATCCTCCCTTCGGCCGATGCATGTCCGACCGGTCGGCGTGGAAACGCTCCCACACATCCTAGGCCCCGGCCGCCACCCGCCGCCGGCTCCGACGAACTCCACCATCCGCACACCCGGCCCGCCGCCCGCCACCCGCGCCACGCCCCGGGTAGCCTGACCGCCATGACCATGCGCCCGATCCGGATCATCGGCGACGCCGTGCTGCGCACCCCCGCCGAACCGGTCACCGACTTCGACGACACCCTGCGCGCACTGGTCACCGACCTGATGGACACCCTGCTCGGCGCCCCCGGTCGCGCCGGCGTCGCCGCCCCGCAGATCGGCGTCAGCGCCCGCGTGTTCGTCTACGACGCCGACGGCCACCGCGGCCACGTCGTCAACCCCCGGCTCGAACCACCCGCCGGCGCCCTGTCACCCGACGACACCGACACCGACGACGAAGGCTGCCTGTCCATCCCCGGCCTGCACTTCCCGACCACCCGCGCCCGCCACGCCACCGTCCACGGCGTCGACCAGCACGGCCAACCCGTCACCGTCACCGGCAGCGGATTCCTCGCCCGCGCCCTGCAACACGAAACCGACCACCTCGACGGCCGCCTCTACGTCGACACTTTGCGCGGCGACACCCGCCGCCGGGCGCTGCGTGAGATCCGCGCCGCCCACTGGGCCCGCCGCTGACCCCCGGCCCGACCCCGGCGCCGGCTCGACCGTGGGCGGCCGGCACCGTCACACCACCACCATCCGCGGGTACGGATGCCGCAGGAAATCATGATGCGAAATGTCCCACCCGTACGCGCCGGCCCGGCCGAACACCACCACGTCGCCCACCCGCAGCCGCCCCACCACCTGCCCCCGGCACAGCACATCGCGCGGCGTACACAACTCACCGGCCACATCCACCGCCACCTGCGCCACCTGCGGCCGGGCGAACGGGTACGGCCACCGGTCCACCGGCACCACCCCGAACGGATGGTCGTACCCCCACGCCGCCGGCAACCGGAAATGGTGCGTACCGCCCCGCACCACCGCGAACCACCGGCCCTGCGTCCGTTTCAGATCCACCACCTGCGTCACATACCAGCCGGCGTCCGCCACCAGCAGCCGACCCGGCTCGAACACCAGCCGCACCCCCGACGGCACCGCCAACCCCGCCAACCCGGCCCGCAGCGCCGCCACGTCGAACCGCCGCCCACCCCGGTAGTCCACCCCGAACCCGCCGCCCACGTTCACGTACTCCAACCCCACCCCCAACCGCCGCGCCGCCGCCACCGCCCAGCCCACCGCATCCACCACGAACCCCGCATGCGCCACCGCGTCCACGTTGTTCGACACCGCGTGCAAACTGAACCCCACCAGCCGCACCCCCGGCAACCCCGCCGCCACCTCCACCACCGCACCCAACTCCGCCTCATCCACCCCGAACTGCGTCGCCGCGCCCGCCATCCGGTGACTGCCCACCAACCCGCCACCCGGCCGGTTCACCCGCAGCGCCGCCACCGCCGACACCCCCGCCGCCCGCGCCACCAGATCCAGCCGCCGCAACTCCAACACACTCTCCACGTTCACCACCGCACCCGCCGCCACCGCCGCCGCCAACTGCCCGTCCGTCTTCGCCGGCCCACCGAACACCAGCTGACCGGCACCCGCCGCCACCGCCGCCGCCAACTCGCCACCCGACGCCACCTCCACCCCGTCCACCGCCGCCGCCAACTCCGCCACCACCGCCGGATGCCCGTTCGCCTTCATCGCGTACAACAGCACCGACCCCGCCGGCAACGCCGCCCGCACCCGCGCCGCCACCGCCCGCAGCACCGCCCGGTCGTACACATAGGCACACACCGGCTCGTCACCGGCCGCCAACTCCGCCACCACCGCCGCCACCCGCGGCGGCACCACCACACCCGTCACCGCGCCCCCACCGGCGGACCGTCGTCGAACCCGGCGTCACCCAACGGGTTACGCACCGGCACGTACACGTCCCCGGCACCGGTCAACCGCATCCGCACCAACGCCTTGTGCGCCACCATCGGCGCCGTCCACGCCCGATGATCATCGGCCGCCCACCCCGCGGCGACCCCACCAGCCGACCGCAGCCCGTCATACACCTCATCCACCACCTCCCGCACCACCCGCCACGCCGCCGCCTCGTCGACCCCCCACCCGGACACCAACCCCAGCACCACCTCACCCAGATGCGCCTGCAACGCCGTGTACCCCAACTTCGCCCGCATCACCGCCGCGTCGTTGGTACCCACCACCGAACCCGCCGCCAACCCCACCTCGACCCCCGCCTGCGCCAACCGGGGCAGCAACAACCGCAGACCCGCGAAGTCCCGCACCACCAACCGGAACGGCACCCCGCCACGGAACGTCGGCAGACAGTTCTGCAGATGCGCCTCCAACGCCACCCCGAACCGGCTCGCCAACCGCAGCAACGGCGGCAACACCACCCGCGCGTACGCCCCCAGGAACCCCAACCCGGCCGCCGCCCCCACCAACCCCCGCACCCCACCGAAATCCGCCACCCGCCGCCCCAACTGCGCCGCCGTCACCAACGCCACCCCCGGCACCGCCACCTCACCCGGCACCAACCGCCCCGCCAACCCGTCCCGCACGATCACCGACATGTCCCGCCCCGACCCCACCCGCACCGCCGCACCCGCCACCTCCGGCAACAGCACCAGCCGCCGCGCCGCCACCTCATCGGCCGCCACCAACGACGCCAACACCGTCGACAACGCCGGACCGTTACGCACACTCGCCACCGAGATCGTCCGCCGCGTCGACGTCACCTGAATGTCCACCGACACCTTCAGATACCGCCGCGCACCGTCGCGCCCCGCTGGCAGCAGCACCGTACGCACCGCCGCCGTCGGCACCGCCGGCAGCACCCCCGGCAACAACCGCACCACCCCCCGGTCCAGCAGATCCGCGTACCGCGACGACACCACCGACCGCTGCCACACATGCACCGGCTGCACCATCCAGCCCGGCGGCGCCACCGGCACCTGCGGATACCAGCGCGCCAACTCCGCCGTCACATCCTCACCCACATGCAGATCCCGGCGCACCGCCACGAACCCGACCCCCGTCGCCGGCGACTCCACATCGTGCGCCACCACATCCGCCACCGACCACCCCAACCGGGTCCGCCCACACGGATGCAGGTTGTGCCCCGCCACCGCCAGCCGCTCAGCCCACACCCCCCACCCGTCCGGATCATCCGGACCCCACGCCGGACCAGGCCGCGCCGCCGCCACCGCCAGATTCACCACCGCGTCGGTCAACTCCACCGCCAACGCCCACCCCCGCCGCCGCGTCAGCACCGACACCGGCAACACCGCCACCGGATCCGGCACCGACCCCGCATCGGCCACGAAGCGGTCGAACCCGTGCCACCGACCCGCGCCCCGCCACACCCGGCGCACCCCACCCACATCCTCCCGGCACAACGCATCCACCAACCGCCCACCGACCACCCCCGCCGCCCACGGCACCGCCTCCCGGAACCCCACCACCAGGTTCGGCGCCACCCGCCCCAACCCGGCCACCGTCGACGCCACCGCCGCATCCACCCCGACCACACCCAACCCGCAACCACACGACCGGCCCCCGGACGGCACCCCCACCGCCGACCCGGCCCCGCTCACCACGCACCCGCCAACGGACTCGTCACCCACGCCCACCGCGGCGTCAACGGATCCGACGCCAACCGCATCGACAACGTCGCCTTCACCGGCCACCGACCACCCAGCACCGCCGCCGCCACCAACCCCCGCACCGCCGCCGGCAACCCCGCCACCACATCCCGCGCCACCACCGCCACCGCCCGCCACAACACCTGCGGCTCCACCCCGAACTCCCGGGCCAGCACCGCCACCGGCTCACCCAACGCCGTCCCCACCGCCGCCACCGCCGTCACCGCCACCTCCGCCGGATCCTCGGCCACCACATCGCCGTGCACCACCGGCACCGCCACACCCGCCCCAGCCAGCCGCCGCACATCCAACCGCACCCCACCCACGTCCCGGTACCACACCCGCACCAGCCGCCCACCGCGCCACACCAGCAGGACGTTCTGCCCGTGCGCCTCCAGCCCCACCCCCCGACCCAGCAACTCCACCACCGGCCCCAGCACCACCCGCGCCAACCGCGACACGAACGCCACCGGATCACCGCCGTACCCCGCCCGCACCAGCCCCGCCACCACCGACGGACCACCCGGCACCCCCACCGGCGCCGCCAACGCCGCCACCGGCATCACCTGCACCCCCGGTCCCACCCGCGGCACCCGCCGACGCACCACAGCCAACGACCGGCACAACCCCCCGTCGACCACCACCGCCCCGGCAGCCACCTCCGGCAACACCCACAACCCCGGCACCCGCCGCGCCAACCGCGCCACCAACGCCGTCACCACCGGACCATTGCGCACCGCCGCCTCCGACACCGTCCGCACCGCACTGGTCATCTGCACATCCACCGCCGTCTTCCACTGCCAACCCCCGCCCGACGCCACCGTCCGCAACGACAACAACGGCCGCACCCGCACCACCCGGCCGGTACGCCGCAACCACCCGAACCCGCCCAGCACATGATCCCGCTGCCACGGATGCACCGGCAGCAACGGCGGCAACCCCGCACCCGAACTCACCCACCGGTCACCCGGCACCGCCACCAACTCCAACTCCACCACCGGCCGATGCTCCGGCGCGTACGCCAGCACCTCCTCCGTCGACATCCCCACCCGGGTCCGGCACCCCGGATGCACCGGATGCCCGTCCACCACCACCTGCTCCCACCCGAGCGCCGACCGGACCAGACCCCCACCGCCACCCGCCACCGCCCGCGCACCCCGCGCCAACGCCAGATTCGCCACACTGTTCGCCAGCTCACCGGCGACCGCCCCACAACCGGGCAACCCCAGCACCGACAACAACTCCGCCGGATCCGCCACCGCCCGGCCACCCGCCGGGTCCTCCACCGACACCCGCAGCCCCGGGCCCGCCGCCGCGAACAACTCCGCCGCCGCCACCGGCCCCACCACCCGCCGCCCGTCAACCAACCCCAGCACCAGGCGGCCGTCAACCACCCGACGGTCCGTCACCTCCGGCACCGGTTCACGCCCCAACGCACCCCACAACCGCGCCAGCACCGCCGCCCGCGCCCCCGGCACCGCCGCTGCCACCGCGTCCACCAGCTCCGGCCGGCACCGCCGCACCGTCGCCACCGTCGCCGCCACGTCCGGACACTCCACCGACGACACCGCACCTCCCACGGACCTCGACCTGCGCCACCCACCAGGCAACCGACACACCACCGGCACGCCTCACCGTCCCCGACGCCGCCGCAGCCACACCCCGCACCAGCCCACCACCAGGAACACCAGCGCGCTACAGCACAACGCCTTCACCACCATCCCGCCACCCTGCCACACCACCCGCACCCCGTAAGGTGCCCGTGTGCGCATGGCCACCTACAACCTGCTGCACGGGCGCTCACCCCACGACGGGCGCATCGACCCCGACCGGATCACCGCCACCATCGCCGACCTCGACGCCGACATCTGCGCCCTGCAGGAAGTCGACCACGCCCAACCCCGCAGCGGGCACCTCGACCTGACCGCGCTGGCCGCCGCCGCGCTCACCGCCGGCACCCACCGGTTCGCCGCCGCCCTCGTCGGCACCCCCGGCACCACCTACCGGGTGCCCCGTCACGACCACGACGGACACGACGAACCCCGCTACGGGGTGAGTCTGATCAGCCGGTACCCGGCCCGGCACTGGCGGACCGTCCGGCTCGCCCCCGCCCCCGTACCCGCACCGGTCGCCGTCGGCGGACCCGGCCCCCGGCTGCTGCTCCTACGCGACGAACCACGGGTGCTGCTCGCCGCCGTCCTCGACACCCCACACGGCCCGGTCACCGTCGCCGCCACCCACCTGTCGTTCGTCCCCGGCTGGAACCTGCGCCAGCTACGGATCGTCACCCGCGCCCTGCGGGCCATGCCGCCACCGCGGCTGCTCCTCGGCGACCTCAACATGCCGGCCGGGGTGGCCGCAGCGGCCACCGGCTGGCGGCCGCTGGGCCGGCTGCCCACCTACCCGGCCGCCCGACCCCGCATCCAACTCGACCACATCCTGCTCGACCCGCGTGACGCGCCGCCCGCGCTGACCGCCGTGACCGCCGTCGCCGCCCCGGACGTCGCCGTCTCCGACCACCGCCCACTGACCGTCACCGTCTCGACCGGCACCCGGTAGCCGGGGGGGGGGAGGGAAGGGGGGGGGGGGGGGGTGGCAAACCCCAAACAAACCCAGCCCGGGCCGGCTTTTTCTCCCCCCCCCCCCCTCCACACCCCCTCCCCCTTGTTTGCCTCCTTT
>NZ_JBSWXD010000121.1:0-21067 GCF_056160425.1 Micromonospora sp. ABR4_055 | reverse complement strand
CCCGGGCACTGGCGTCGCCCTCCGTCGACACCGGACCGGTCGTGCCCGGTGTCGACGGCGTCGACCGAGCGGCTGGGCCGACGAACGAACTGGTCAGCCGCCGAGCAGCCGGCCGATGGTGCGTACGAGATCGGCGTAGAAGGTGCCGTCGATCTCGCGGAACACGGCGAACGGGCTGCCCGCGTCGCCGAAGAAGGGCCGTAGCGTCCAGGCGAGTTGAGTGCCGACGAAACCGAAGAGCATGATCCAGATGTAGACGAGATTCATGCTGGCCGGGCGCTGTGCCGCCCCCGCCCCCACCGGTGACGATGCGTGCGTATATCGGTGCGCTCCGTCACCGATGGGGCCTGTGTTCTCCCGAAGTCCCAGCTCAGCCGACCCCTCAGCCGACTCCGCGACGGCCCCGGACGTGGGCCGCCTAGGCTGGTCGGATGGACCGCCCCGACCTGCGCGCCTCGGACGAGGACCGGGAGCGGGTCGTACGCTGCATCGAGCGGCACACCTCAGCCGGTCGGCTGAGCCTCGATGAGCACGCCGACCGGGTGGAACGGGCCCTGTGCGCCCGGACGCACGGCGAACTGGCATCCATTCTGGCGGACCTGCCGGCCGAGCCGGCCGCGGCTGCCCCGGCCGGCCCGACCGCCACACACCAGCTGGTCGTGGCGTTCCTGATCGCCGGGGTGACACTCGCCGTACTCGCCGCGCTGCTCCTGCTGCGTTGACGCTGCCGCGCTCACGTAGCTAGCTGCTAGCGTGCGGTGCATGCGAGCTGTCTTCGCCTCGACGGTCGACGCCGACGACCCGCTCGCCGCGCTGCGCGTCGGCGATCTGCCCGAACCGGACCTGCCCGCCCCGGACTGGACGGTGGTCGAGGTCCGCGCCAGCTCACTCAACCACCACGACCTGTGGTCGCTGCGCGGTGTCGGACTGCCCGCCGACCGGTTACCGATGATCCTCGGCTGTGACGCCGCCGGCGTCGACGACGCCGGCAACGAGGTCGTCGTCCACCCGGTGGTGCCCGACCCGGCGGACCCGCGCGGCATGTCGATCCTGTCCGAGCGCTACCCGGGCACGTTCGCCGACCGGGTAGCGGTGCCCCGGTCGAACCTGATCCCGAAACCAGCCGGGCTGACCTTCACCGAGGCGGCGTGCCTGCCCACCGCCTGGCTGACCGCGTACCGGATGCTGACCACCCGGGGGCGGGCCGACCAAGCCGAGTCGGTGCTGGTCCAGGGAGCGGGCGGCGGGGTGGCGACGGCGGCCGTGGTGCTCGCCGTCGCGCTGGGCAAGCGGGTCTACGCGACCAGCCGGGACGAGAGCAAGCGGGACCGGGTCGCCGCGCTCGGCGCCACCGCCCTGGCGCCGGGCAGCCGACTACCGGAACGGGTCGACGTGGTGATCGAGACCGTCGGTGCGGCCACCTTCGACCATTCGATGAAGTCCGCCGCGCCCGGTGCCCGGATCGTCGTGTCCGGTGCCACCAGCGGTCATCTGCCCGCCGTCGACCTGCGCCGGGTGTTCGCCATGCAGCTGGAGCTCCTCGGCACCTCGATGGGCACCCCCGACGAGCTGCGGGACCTGCTGGCGCTGTGTGCGCAGCGGGGCATCCGGCCGGTCGTCGACACCGAATACGGCTTCAGCGAGGTACGCGACGCCTTCACCCGGCTGCACACCGGCCGCACGTTCGGCAAACTGGTGCTCGACCACCGGCGTTGACGAGCCGCGTCACCAACGGGCCGGGTCAGAGCTGGTTGTCGAAGACGGCGACCCCGGCCGGCGGGTCGTCGGCCAGCCGCCGCCGAGCGACGTCGTCGCCGTACAGCGTCCACCGCAGGAAGTCGGTGCTGGTGCCGAGTACCACGTCGTACGCCGGGTTGCCGGGCCGCAGCAGCGACTGACCGTGGTCGCCGTCGGGCAGGCTCAGCATCGCCTTCGGCCACGGCACCCGGTCGTACGCCGCCTTGCCCGACGCGTACGACACCACCTCGTCCAGTTCGCCGTGGATGAACAGCTGCGGTGCGGCGGCACCGCTGAACGCCGTACCGACGCCGAGCGCGCTGCCGGCCAGCACCACGCCGGCGTCCAGCCGGTCGTCCCGGGCGGCGGTGAACAACCCGACGGTGGTGATCCCGCCGGCTGAATGCCCGGCGGCGGCGACCCAGTCGACGTCGAGCCGGCCGGCGAACTCGTCACCGTCGCGGCCGTCGAGCGCCAGCAGCTCGTCCAGTACGTGCGACGCGTCCGCCGGCTGGTTGAGCACGTCCAGTGCGTTGCCGCCGGAGCCGCCCTGACTGGTGAACGGGTAGGTCGGGGCGGCGACGACGAACCCGGCCGCCGCCCACTCGGACAGCACCGTACGGTAGTCGGCCGGCCTGCCGCCGAGGCCGTGGCTGAACAGCACGACCGGGTACGGGCCGTCTCCGCCGACCGGGTACCAGACGGTGACCGGCAGCGGCCGGTCACCGCGGCTGAGATCGAGGGTGCGGGTGCCGACGTCGAGCCGTCGCGTCGGTGCCGATCGGCCGGGTCGCTGGTCGGGCTGCGCGGACGTCGGGTCGGGCTGGCCGGCCGCCGGGGCGGTCTGCGTCGCAGTCGGGGCGTCGGCCACCGGGCCGGGTGCGGCGGCGGTGCCGCATCCGGCCAGCGAGGTGGTGAGCAGACCGACGGTGAGCAGGCCGGCTACCGCCGGACGGAAGTCACGCATTGGACGATTGTTACCGGCATCCGTCGGGTCGACCACCGGCATCCGTCGGGTCGACCACCGGCTCGCGCCGGCCGGTCGTGGCAGCGTCCAGTCGACTTCGCTAGGGTCTTCATCATGTCTGACGAGTACGTCGATCCGAGCGGCAACACCGAGGCGTTCCGGGCCTTCCAGACCTCGCCGTCGCCGGTCGCCGACCAGCCATCCCGGCTGCCGCTGATCATTGGTGTCGCGGTGGCGGTGGTGATCGTGGTCGCGATCGCCCTCTGGCTGGTGCTCTGATCCTTTCCGGCCCCGGCGACCAGGATCAGCCGGCGGTCAGCACCGCCCGCGTCTGACTGGCGATCTCGTACTCCTCGTCGGTGGGGACCACCCACACCTGCACCGGTGTGCCGTCCGGGGAGATCATCCGCTCGCCTCGGCCCTCGTCGTTGCGCCGCGCGTCGACCTGAACACCGAGCCGGTCGAGCCCGGCCAGCGACGCCGCGCGCACCGGGGCGGCGTTCTCGCCGACCCCGGCGGTGAAGACGATCGCGTCGACCCGACCGAGCAGCGCGTGGTATCCGCCGACGTAGAACCGGATCCGGGCACAGTAGATGTCGAAGGCGAGCCGGGCCGCCGGATCCCCGTCCGCGCGGCGGCGCAGCACCTCGCGCATGTCGCCGGCCCCGGTCAGCCCGACCAGGCCGCTGCGCTGGTTGAGCAGCCGGTCGACGTCGGCGGTCGACCAGCCGGCCACCCGCTCCAGGTGGAACACCACCGCCGGGTCGAGGTCACCGCTGCGGGTACCCATCACCAGGCCCTCCAACGGTGACAGCCCCATCGAGGTCGCCACGCTGCGCCCGCCGGCCACCGCGCAGACGCTGGCCCCGTTGCCCAGGTGCAGGGTGATCACGTCGACGTCGGCCGGCGCCCGGCCGAGCAGCGCGGCAGTCCGTCGGGACACGTACGCGTGCGAGGTGCCGTGGAACCCGTACCGGCGGATGCCGTACCGCTGCGCGGTGTCGACGTCGATCGCGTAGCTGGCCTGCTCCGGCGGCAGGGTGCGGTGGAAGGCGGTGTCGAAGACCGCGACCTGCGGTACGCCCGGCAGCAGCCGGCGGGCCTGGGCGATCCCGGTCAGATTGGCCGGGTTGTGCAGCGGGGCGAGCGGCACCAGCCGTTCGATCTCGGTGACCACCCCGTCGGTGATCAGGGTCGGTTCGGCGAACCGGACACCGCCGTGCACCACCCGGTGCCCGACCGCGCCGAGCCCGGCCAGGTCGACCCGTTCGGCCATCAGCCGCAGCGCGGCCGCGTGGTCGGCCGGCCCGCCGCCGGGCTCGCCGATCCGTTCGACGGTGCCCTTGTCGACCACCCGGTCGCCGTCGAAGAGCTGGTACTTCAGCGACGATGAGCCGCAGTTGAGCACCAGGATCCGGGCCGCGTCGCTCACTGCGCGGCCGCCTGGATCGCGGTGATCGCCACGGTGTTGACGATATCGGGCACGGTGGCTCCCCGGGACAGGTCGTTGACCGGTCGGCGCAGACCCTGCATGACCGGTCCGACGGCGACCGCGCCGGCCGAGCGCTGGACCGCCTTGTAGGTGTTGTTGCCGGTGTTCAGGTCGGGGAAGACGAAGACGGTGGCCCGCCCGGCGACGTCGCTGCCGGGCAGCTTGGTGGCGGCGACCGTCGGATCGATCGCCGCGTCGTACTGGATCGGACCCTCGACCAGCAGGTCCGGGCACCGCTTGCGGACCAGGTCGGTGGCGGCCGCGACCTTGCGGACGTCGTCGCCGCTGCCGGAGGTCCCGGTGGAGTAGGACAGCATCGCGACCCGCGGCTCGATACCGAACCGGGCGGCGGTCTGCGCCGAGCTGACCGCGATGTCGGCCAGCTGCTCGGCGTCCGGGTCCGGGTTGACCGCACAGTCGCCGTACACCAGTACCCGGTCGGCGAGCAGCATGAAGAACACGCTGGACGCGACCGACACGTCCGGCAGCGTTTTGATGATCTCGAAGGCGGGGCGGATCGTCGCGGCGGTGGTGTGGGTGGCCCCGGAGACCATGCCGTCGGCGTGCCCGGTGTGCACCATCATCGTGCCGAAGTAGTTGACGTCACCCATCACGTCGTGGGCGAGCTCCCAGGTGACGCCCTTGTGCCGGCGCAGCTCGGCGTATCGGGACGCGAAGTCGTCGCGCCACGGGCTGACCGTCGGGTCGACCAGCCGCGCGCCGTCGATCTGCACGCCCAGCTCGCGGGCCCGGCGGCCGATGTCGTCGGCGTCGCCGAGCAGGGTCAGGTCGGCGACGCCGCGTCGGAGCAGGATCTCGGTTGCCCGCAGGATCCGTTCGTCGGTGCCCTCCGGCAGCACCAGCCGGCGGCGGTCGGCCCGGGCCCGGTCGATCAGCGCGTACTCGAACATCATCGGGGTCACCCGGGCCGACCGGGTCACGTCCAGCCGGCGGGCCAGCTCGGCCGTGTCCACGCTGGATTCGAAGGCGCCGAGTGCGGCTTCCACCTTGCGGGGGTTCGCGGTGCTGGGCCGGCCGGAGATGCGTCCGGCGGTGGCCACCGCGTGGAAGCTGTCCGCCGGTGCGGACAGCACCGCCAGGTTGGTGCCGAGCCGCTCCACCAGACGCATCGCCCGCGGATCCGGTCGTTCCCCCAGCGTCAGCGCCACCCCGGCCAGCGAGACCAGCCCGGCGGCGTGCGCCGCGCTGACCGCGACCAGCAGGTCCGCCCGGTCGCCGGGGGTGATCACCAACGCGCCGTCGACGAGATGGTCCAGCAGCACCGGAACGTGTGCCGCGCCGACCACGAAGTCCAGCACGTCGCGGGCCAACGCGGCGTCGTCGCCGGCCAGCACGGTGGCGTCGAGGGCTCCGGCGACCTCGGCGACGGTCGGCGCGGAGACCGCCGGGATCTCCGGGATGGCGTAGACCGGCACCGGCAGCGTCGGGGTCACCACCCCGGCGTCGACCCGGTTCGCGATGACGGCCAGCACCGTCGCGCCGAGTTCGGTCAACGAGTGGTACGCGCTGCGGGCCGCGCCGGCGACCTCGGCGCTGTCCCGGTGGATCCCGTCGACGAGAGCCACCACCACACTGCCGAACTCGGTGGCCAGCCGGGCGTTGAACGCCAGCTCGCGGGGGAGACCGCCGTTGTCACCGGTGTCGTCGAAATCGCTGCCGACCACCAGCACCGCCGGGCAGCGCCGCTCCAGTTCGCGGTACCGGTCGACAATCCGCGAGATCAGCTCCTCCCGCCGACCGTCGGCGACCAGCCCGGCCGCCTCGGCGTAGCTGACCCCGTACAGCTGATCGTCGGGCAGGTCGATCCGGTAGCGCTCACGCAGCAGCGTCAGGGTCGCGTCCGGGCCGGCACCGACGACCAGCGGCCGGAACACCCCGATCCGCTCGACCCGGCGGGACAGCAGCTCGGCCAGGCCGAGGGCGACGGTGGACTTGCCGCCACCGGGGCCGAGACCGGCTAGGTAGACACTTCGCGCCACCGCCCCAACGTACAAGGCGGAGGCGGCCGGAGTCTGGTGACCTTGGTCCCGGCCCGGGTGGGTCCGGCGTCAACGCCTGGCTCAGTCGTCCTCGTCGTCGAGCCGGGCCAGCCAGGTGGCGAACCGCTCCACCGGGGTCTCGAACTCCGGGTGCAGGTCGACGAAGTCACGCAGCCGTTCGGCGAGCCAGGAGATGGCGACCTCCTCCTCGCCGCGGCGCTGCGCCAGCTCCTCGATGCCCCGGTCGGTGAAGTACACGTGTCCCTCCCGGTCAGCGTCGCGGCAGCGCGGCGTCGATCAGCGCGGACTGCTCGGCGTCGTGCAGCTTCGTCGAACCGACGGACGGTGCCGCCGCCGCCGGCCGGGAGATCCGCCGCAGCCGTACGCCGTCGAGGTGCTCCAGCAGGTTGAGCGCGACGAACGACCAGGCGCCCTGGTTGGCCGGCTCCTCCTGGACCCAGGCGAAGTCCTCGGCGTTCGGGTAGCCGGCCAGCGCCGCGCGGACCTGCTCCACCGGCAGCGGGTACAGCTGCTCCATCCGAATGATTGCGGTGTCGGTGTCGAGCTGACCGTTGCCGCCGGCGACCGCGTGCCGCTCGACGCGGGCCTGCAGCAGGTCGTAGTAGATCTTGCCGGTGCACAGCAGCACCCGCTTGACCGCTGCCGGCCGGCCGTCGGCTACCGGGTCCGGCAGCACCGGCTGGAAGGTGCCGGAGGTGAAATCGGCGACGGGGGAGACGCACAGCTTGTGCCGCAGCAGCGACTTGGGGGTGAACACCACCAGCGGTTTGCGCTTCGGCGACAGGGCCTGCCGGCGCAGCAGGTGGAAGTAGTTCGCCGGGGTGGTCGGGATCGCGATGCGCATGTTGTCCTCGGCGCACATCTGCAGGTAACGCTCCGGACGCCCGGACGTGTGGTCCGGACCCTGCCCTTCGTGGCCGTGCGGCAGCAGCAGGGTCAGCGCCGACCGCTGCCCCCACTTGACCTCGCCCGAGGAGACGAACTCGTCGACGATCGACTGGGCGCCGTTGACGAAGTCGCCGAACTGCGCCTCCCAGAGCACCAGCGCTTCCGGGTTCTCCACCGAGTAGCCGTACTCGAAGCCCATCGCCGCGTACTCGCTGAGCAATGAGTCGTGTACGAAGAACCGCGACTCGTCGGTGACCAGGCTGGCCAGCGGCAGGTAGTCGCGGCCGGTGTGGGCGTCGACCACCGAGGCGTGCCGCTGCACGAAGGTGCCCCGGCGGGAGTCCTGCCCGGCGAGCCGGACGGTGACCCCGTCGGCGAGCAGCGTGCCGAACGCGACGATCTCGCTGAAGCCCCAGTCGATGTCGCCGGAGACCGACATCTTCGCCCGCCGTTCCAGCAGCTGCTGGATGCGCTTGTGCGGGGTGAAGCCCTCCGGCAGGTCCACGTGCGCGTCGCCGACCGCCTGCACGGCGGCGGCGTCCACTGCGGTCGCCACCTGCGGCTCCGGCTCCGGCTGGCGGCCGGGCAACCGGCTGGTCGCCGAGGTGGCGGCGTCCCGGGTCGCCTTGAACACCTGCTCCAGTTGGGTTTGGTAGTCGCGCAGCAGCTCCTCGGCGTCGGTGATGGTGATGTCACCCCGGCCGATCAGCTCCTCGGTGTAGAGCTTGCGGACGCTGCGCTTGGAGTCGATGATCGCGTACATCAGCGGGTTGGTCATCGACGGGTCGTCGCCCTCGTTGTGCCCGCGTCGCCGGTAGCAGACCAGGTCGATCACCACGTCCTTGTTGAACGCCTGACGGTACTCGAAAGCGAGCCGGGCGACCCGGACGACCGCCTCCGGATCGTCGCCGTTGACGTGGAAGATCGGCGCCTGGATCATCCGGGCCACGTCGGTGGAGTAGAGCGAGGACCGGCTGTGCTCCGGTGCGGTGGTGAAACCGACCTGGTTGTTGACCACCACGTGCACTGAGCCGCCGGTCCGGTAGCCGCGCAGCTGCGACAGGTTGAGCGTCTCGGCGACCACGCCCTGCCCGGCGAACGCGGCGTCACCGTGTACCAGCAGCGGCAGCACGGTGTAGCCCTCCAACTTGAGGTCGATCCGGTCCTGCTTGGCCCGGACGATGCCCTCCAGCACCGGGTCGACCGCCTCCAGGTGCGAAGGATTGGCGGTCACCGACACGGTGATGCCGTGCTCGCCGTCCGGGGTGGTGAACTTGCCGACCTGACCGAGGTGGTACTTGACGTCCCCGGAGCCCTGAGTGGACTTCGGGTCGAGGTGCCCCTCGAACTCAGAGAAGATCTTCTCGTACGGCTTGCCGACGATGTTGGCGAGCACGTTGAGCCGGCCCCGGTGGGCCATGCCGATGACCACTTCGTCGAGGTCGGCCCGGGCCGATGACTGCAGGACCTCGTCGAGCAGCGGGATCAGTGACTCGCCGCCCTCCAGTGAAAAGCGCTTCTGCCCGACGTACTTGGTCTGCAGGAAGGTCTCGAACGCCTCGGCTGCGTTGAGCCGGTTGAGGATGTGCTTCTGCTCGGCGGCGTCAAGTTTCTCGTAGCCGCGCTCGATCCGTTCCTGGATCCAGCGGCGCTCCTCCGGGTCCTGGATGTGCATGTACTCGATGCCGACCCGGCGGCAGTAGGAGTCGCGCAGCACGCCGAGGATCTGCCGCAGCTTCATCCGCTGCTGGCCGGCGAAGCCGTCCACCGGGAAGGTGCGGTCCAGGTCCCACAGGGTCAGGCCGTGCTGCAGCACGTCCAGGTCCGGGTGCTTACGGATCTTGAACTCGAGCGGGTCGGTGTCAGCCATCAGGTGCCCGCGCACCCGGTACGCGTGGATCAGCTCGTTGACCCGGGCGGTCTTGTTGATCTGTCCCTCGGAGCTGACCGCCACGTCGCGTACCCAGCGCACCGGCTCGTACGGGATCCGCAGCGCGGTGAAGAGCTGGTCGTAGAAGCCGTGCTCGCCGAGGATCAGCTCGTGCATGGTCTTGAGGAACTCGCCGGACTGCGCACCCTGGATGATCCGGTGGTCGTAGGTGCTGGTCAGCGTGATGACCTTGCTGACCGCCAGGTCGGCGAGGGTCTCTTCGGACATCCCGGCGTACGGGGCCGGGTACTCCATTGCGCCGACACCGATGATCGCCCCCTGCCCGGTCATCAGCCGGGGCTGGGAGTGCACGGTGCCGATGCCGCCCGGGTTGGTCAGCGAGATCGTGGTGCCGTTGTAGTCGTCCATGGTCAGCTCGCCTCGGCGGGCGCGGCGGACCACGTCCTCGTACGCCTGCCAGAACTGCCGGAAGTCCATCTGCTCGCACGCCTTGATCGACGGCACCACCAGGGTCCGGGAGCCGTCCGGCTTGGCCAGGTCGATGGCGATGCCGAGGTTGACGTGCTCCGGCGCGACCATGTTCGGCTTGCCGTCGATCTCGGCGAACGAGTTGTTCATCTCCGGGTGCTCGACCAGCGCCCGGACCATGGCGTATCCGATCAGGTGGGTGAAGCTGACCTTGCCGCCACGGCCCCGGGCCAGGTGGTTGTTGATCACGATGCGGTTGTCGACCAGCAGCTTGGCCGGGACCGCGCGCACGCTGGTCGCGGTCGGCACAGCCAGCGACGCGTCCATGTTCTGCACGATCCGGGCGGCGACCCCGCGCAGCGGCGTCTGCCGACTGCCACCGGCCGCCGAACCGTTGTCGGCTGCTGTCTTGTCGGCTGGTGCCTTGCCCGCCGTTCTGGTCGCGGCGGGCTGGCTGCCGGTCGACCTGCCGGCGGTGGTCTTGCCCGTGCCCTCCTGACCGGCGGCCGGCTTGGCCGGTGCCGTCTTGCCGGCCGGTGCCGTCTTGCCGGCTGGTGCAGCCTTGCCGGCCGGCGCGGTCGCCCGGGTGGGGCTGCTCTTTGCCGTGGTGGTGGGCTCGGCCGCCCGGCGGGTGGTCCCGCGCCCCGGCGCGGGCGCCCCGGTCTGCTGAGCGGTCCGCGCGGCCGGCGCGTCGGTGCCGGCCCGGGCTGCCGCCGTGGTCGCCGTCGCGGCGGCCGCCTCGGTGGGCGAGGCGACCTGCTCGTGGCTGTAGTCGGCGAAGAAGTCGTGCCAAGCCGGATCTACGCTGGCGGGATCGGTGAGATACTTCTGGTACATCTCATCGACGATCCACTCGTTCGGGCCGAAGCCCGCCAGCGGATTGTCCTGCGAAGTCTGCTGGGTCGACACGGCCGGTAATCGCCTCTTTCACGCGGTCGGATTTGTCACGCGGGGGACGCCACCAGGGTCGGGGCGCTGGTCGGGACGGCTACCAGGCTACGCCGTACGCCGACGGGCGGCATTGTCGCATGCGGCTCGTGTCACTTTTCACAACGGTTGCCCCAGCCGTACCGGCCGGCACGGCGGTTGCCGTACCGGCCGGAATGGCAGGTCAGTGGTGGTAGGCCCGACCGGTCAGGAGATGTCCCGACGGCGGGTGATCACCGTACCGACGATGCCGGTCAACAGCGCGTAGCCGATCAGGATCAGCGCGCCGGTCCACCGGGGTGGGCTGTCCGGCAGGTCGGTGCCGGCGACCATCAACTGCGACGCGATCGAGGGCACCAACCACTGCAGGTCGCTGACCCAGTCGCCGAACCGGGACGCCAGTGTGGCAAGGATGATCGCTGTGCCGAGGTAGCCACCCAAATAGAGCAGGATCGCCGAGACGGTGGCCCCGAGCTGACTGCGGATCAGCACCCCGAAGCCGACCCCGAAGATCGCCCACAGCAGGTAGGCCAGGCCGTTGAGCCCGACCGCCTCCCAGACCGCGCCCGAGCCGAACTGTGCACCGATGTCGAACGTGGCCAGCACCAGCGCACCGGCGATCAGGTTGACCACCGTGGTGATCAGCCAGAAGACGAAGCCGAGCAGCGACGCGGCGGCCAGCTTCGCCAGCACCACCTCGGTACGTCGTGGGCTGGTCAGGAAGGTCGTGGTCGCGGTCTGGTGGAAGTACTCGTTGGTCACCACGATCACGCCGAGCAGCATCACGACCAGCAGCCCGAAGAACTGGCCGTTGGTGTAGAGGTTGGCTGCCAGCGCCGGCGCCTCGCTGACGGCGCTGAGCACCTCGTCGTTCTCCGGCGTCGTCGGGCCGAACCGCTCCGGGTCGGACAGCACGCTGGTCTGCACGTAGTTCACCAGCAGAGTGACCGCCCACAACGGCAGGTAGATCAGGCCGAAGACCCACCAGGTGGCGGTGGTGGTGATCTTGAGCAGCTCGCTGCGTACCAGGTTCATCGGATGGCCGCCTTCGCGCTGGTCAGGTCCAGGAAGACCCGTTCCAGGTCGGGTCGTTCGGTGGTCAGCTCATGCAGCTCGACGCCCTCGGCCAGGGCGGTCCGGCCGACTGTCGGCGCGTCCGCCCCGACGACCAGCAGCGTGCCGTCCGGCGCGGTCTGCACCGTCGCCTCGGCCCGGCTCAACGCCGCTGTCAGCTTCTCGCCCTGCGGGGTGCGGACCCGGATCGTCGGGGCACCGGACATCGAGGCCATCACCTCGCCGACCGGGCCGTGCCGGACCAGCCGACCGGCCGCGATGATCACCACGTCGTCGGCGAGCAGCTGCATCTCGGCCAGCAGGTGGCTGGAGACGAGCACCGTACGGCCCTGCGCCGCGAACGACTTGAGCAGGTCCCGCATCCAGCGGATCCCCTCCGGGTCCAGCCCGTTGGCCGGCTCGTCGAGGATCAGCACCTTCGGGTCGCCCAGCATCGCCGCGGCGATCCCCAGCCGCTGCCGCATGCCGAGCGAGTAGCCCTTGAACTTGCGCTTCGCGGCCGGCGTCAACCCGACCAGGCCGAGCGTCTCCTCGGCGCGGCGCAGCGGCAACCCGGCGGCGGCGCAGATCACCCGCAGGTGGTTGATCCCGGAGCGGCCCTTGTGCGCGCTGGACGCCTCCAGCACCGCGCCGACGTGCCGCAGCGGATCGGTCAGGTCGGCGTACCGTCGCCCACCCACGGTGGCATGACCGCTGGTCGGCGTGACCAGGTTGAGCATCATCCGCAGGGTGGTCGTCTTGCCGGCCCCGTTCGGGCCGAGGAAGCCCGTCACCCGCCCCGGCTCCACCGTGAACGACAGATCGTCGACCGCGCGGACATTGCGGTACTGCTTGGTCAGCCCGGAGACGACGATGCGTCCGTCCTCCGACATGTGGCTCCTCTCGTCACACCGCCCCGTCACCCGGCGGCGGGTCCGGCGATGGCGATCCAGGTCGCCCGGGCCGCCGCCAGCGGTTGTCCCGCAGCATCGTAGAGCGTCGTGCGTACCTCGGCCTTGCGGCCGCTGGTTTCGATCAGTTCGCCGACCACCACGCAGCGCTGGCCGGGTGCCGGCAGTGCGGCCACCGTCGCGGTCATCCGGCCCAGCAGGTACGGCCGGCCCGCGGCGAGCACCGTCCAGCCGCCGGGGCAGTCCAACGCGGCCCAGACCGTCGGCACCGTACGGTCGTCCGGGACGACGAACGGCGCGGCGGTGCGTCCGTCACCCGCCGGCCCGGGAAACACCCGCAGACCGTCGGGGTGCCGTGGGCCGCAGACGTAGCAGTCCGGGAACGGATGGGCGTCGTGTCCCGGGTACCGGGAGCTGGCAGCCTCCGCCGTGGCCAGGTCGACCGGCGGTACGGGCGGCTCGCCCGCCGGGCTGGCCGAGCCGTCAACCGGGCCGGTCAGCCCGCCGATCGAGCCGTGGACCGCCTCGGCCTCGGCGATCAGCGTGACCGGATCGGCGCCGGTCTCCACGCTCAGGGTGTCGTCGGCGGTACGCACCACCCGCAGCTCGGTGTCCAGCGGCGGCGGCCGGCGCAGGGTCACCCGGACCGGTCGACCGGGAACCACGGTGGCCGGGTCGGCGCGCAGCAGCGCCTGGGCGAACCGGCCGGCCGCGTACCCGCCGTTGGCAGAGCCGGTCGGGCCGTTGAACCGGGCGGAGATCAGCATCGGACCATCCTCGCAGTCGGCCGCCACCGCCGTTCGATCGCCACCGCCGTTCACCGGATCGACACCGGTGCCATCCGCTACCGACACGCCGACGGTTCCGGGGCACCTTAAACACATGACATGGCCGTGTTGCTGACCGCCGCCACCCCAACCAGGACCAGCGATTACGTCGTCTCGGTCGCCGATCACACCGACCAGGTCGCCGCCGCACAGCGACTGCGCCGCCAGGTGTTCGCCGCCGAGTTCGGTGCCGGTTGCGACACCCGCTCCGGCGGGTTGGACGCCGACCGGGACATTGACGGGTTCGACGAACACTGTGACCACCTGATCGTCCGGCACGGCCGGACCGGTGCCGTGGTCGGCACCTACCGGCTGCTGCCGCCGGACCGCGCCGCCCGGCTCGGTCGCTGGTACGCCGACACCGAGTTCGACACCAGACCACTGCGGCTGATCGGTGACCACCTGGTGGAGGCCGGCCGGGCGTGCGTGCACCCTGACCACCGGGGCGGCGCGGTGATCAACCTGATCTGGGCCGGCATCGCCCGCTACCTGCGGGAACGTGACCTGCGTTGGCTGGGCGGCTGTGCGTCGGTGCCGCTGCACGACGGCGGGGCGAGCGCCCACGCGGTCTGGCGCACGGTCCGGGACCGGCACCTGGCCCCGCCGCTGCTGCGGGTGCGGCCACGTCGCCCCTGGCTCGCCGAACCCGAACCGCCACCCGCACCGGTCCTGCCGAGGACCGGCCGGGTCGGCATGCCGCCGTTGCTGCGCGGCTACCTGCGACTCGGCGCCTGGGTGTGCGGCGAACCCGCGTACGACCCCGACTTCGCAGTCGCCGACCTGTACGTGCTGCTGTCGCTGGACCGGATCGATCCCCGTTACCTGCGTCACTTCCTGGAGCTGTGATGGCACCGAGATCGCTCGCCAGGTCACCGCGACCGCTCGCCAGGTCACCGCGACCGGTCGGGCACGGCACTTTCTGGCGACCCCGATCCGGGTGTGGGGCCGGCTGTCTGCCGCCCCCGCCCACCGTGCCCGCCGCCGGCCGATTGACCCGGTTGACCCGGCTGACCGGTGTGCTCGGCATGCTCGCCGCCGGGCTGGTCCTGCTGGTGCTGCTGCCGCTGCTCACCCGGCGGCTACGCCCGGTCGCCGGGCGACTGTGGGCCCGCGGACTGCTGCGTACGCTCGGCGTCCGGCTGCGGCTCGTCGGCCGGCTGCCGGTCCGGGCGGCGCTGCTGGCCGCCAACCACGTCTCGTGGCTGGACACCCTGGCCATCCTCGCCGTCACCCCGGCCCGGCTGCTGGCCAAGCGGGAGATCCGCGGCTGGCCGGTGATCGGCGCGCTGGCCCGGGTCGGCGGCACCCTGTTCATCGACCGCGACCGGCCGCGTACGCTGCCCGGCACGGTCGCTGACGTCGCCGCTGCGTTGCGCGCCGGGCACCAGATCGCGGTGTTCCCGCAGGCCACCACGACCTGCGGGACCGCCGGCCGGGCCACCTCCGCCGGTCGGTGCAGTTCGGGTGCGCCGCGCCCGGCACCGTTTCGTCCCGCGCTGTTCCAGGCTGCGCTCGACGCGGAGGTGCCGGTCGTCCCGCTCACCCTCACGTACCACTTCGCCTGCCCGGCCAGGACCCCGCCAGCCGGGCCGGCCGGCGCGGTCCCGGCCGGGCCGGTGCCGACCAGCGTGGCGGCGTTCATCGGAGACGAGGCGTTGTGGCCGTCGGTACGGCGGGTGCTCGGGCTGCGGGACCTGGTGGTGACGCTGGACGCCGGTGCGCCGCTGCCGCCGGACCGGTTCCGGCACCGGCGGGCCCTCGCCCGGCTCGCCGACCGCGACCCGGCACCGGCCCGCTCCGCCCTCGACCTTGTCGGCTGAGGTCACTCGTCCGGGCGTGGAGCTCACTCTCAGCTGATTGTCAGCGGCTCCCCAGGCCGAACCCAGACCGATCCGGGATGATGCGGTCATGACCGCATCGCAGACCGAGGCGAAGCTGCTCGTCGTCGAGGACGACCCGAACATCCTCGAACTGCTCTCCGCCAGTCTGCGGTTCGCCGGATTCGACGTCACCACCGCGACCAGCGGCAGCGCCGCGCTCAACGCCGCCCGCGAGCGCCGGCCCGACCTCGTGGTGCTCGACGTCATGCTGCCCGACCTGGACGGCTTCGAGGTGATCCGGATGATGCGGGAGGCCGGCACCCGTACCCCGGTGGTCTTCCTCACCGCGCGGGACGCCACCGACGACAAGATCCGCGGGTTGACCCTCGGCGGCGACGACTACGTCACCAAGCCCTTCTCGCTGGAGGAGCTGACCGCCCGGATCCGGGCGGTGCTGCGGCGTACCAGCAACGGCGGTCAGATCTCGTCCCGGCTCACCTTCGCCGACCTGGAGCTGGACGAGGAGACCCACGAGGTCTACCGGGCGGGCAACCGGGTGCAGCTGTCACCGACCGAGTTCAAGCTGCTGCGCTACCTGATGCTCAACGCCAACCGGGTGCTGTCCAAGGCGCAGATCCTCGACCACGTGTGGAACTACGACTTCCGGGGCGACGACAACATCGTCGAGTCGTACATCTCGTACCTGCGCCGCAAGATCGACAACACCCAGCCCCGGCTCATCCACACCCTGCGTGGCGTCGGCTACGTGCTGCGCAAACCAGCGGCGTGAGCAGGCCGACGCTGGCGCCCGCCCCGGTGACGGGCTGGCTGCGCGGCGTACCGCTGCGGGTCAAGCTGGTCACGTCGGTGCTCAGCCTGGTCCTCACCGCGCTGCTGGTGATCAGCGTGAGCAGCGCGTTCTTCCTGCGCAGCTACCTGGTCGACCAGATCGACACGGACCTGCGCGACTACGTCGTGAAGCTGCGCGAGGAGGTCAGCAACGCGCAACGCCTGCCGGTGTGGGACCAGCCAGCTTCGGTGGACGCCCCGCTGCCGACCAACTACCTGGTGGTCGTCTCGTACCAGGACGGCCCGATCGGCGGGCCCTACTACGACGACGACCGGATCGCCACCGGCGAGCTGCCGCGCTGGCCGGCCGACTGGGACGGCTTCGCCGCGCTGCAGGGCGAGCCGAAGACGGTGTACGCCCGCAACGGCGCCCCACGCTGGCGGATGCTCTACGCGTCGCTGCCCACCGGCGACGTCATCGCGGTCGGGCAGAGCCTCGTCGACGTCGACCGGGCCGTCAGCCGGCTGGTCTGGATCGACATCCTGGTCGGCATCGGAGTGGTGACGCTGCTGGCACTGGCCGGTGCCGCGATCGTACGGACCAACCTGCGGCCGCTGGTCGAGATCGAGCAGACCGCGGCGGCCATCGCCGCCGGTGACCTGAGCCGGCGGGTGCCCGACCCGGAGCCGGGCGTGCACGTGCCGCAGACCGAGCTGGGCCGGCTGTCCCGCACGCTCAACGCGATGCTGACCCAGATCGAGGCGGCGTTCACCGCGCGGGCGAGCTCCGAGTGGGCGGCCCGGATGGCTGAGGCGTCGGCCCGGGAAGCCGCCGTCGCGGCCCAGTCCTCGGAGACCCGGGCCCGCCGGTCCGAGGAGCGGATGCGCCAGTTCGTCGCCGACGCCTCGCACGAGCTGCGCACCCCGTTGACCACCATTCGCGGCTTCGCTGAGCTGTACCGGCAGGGGGCCGCCGCCGCGTCGCCGCAGGAAGCGGCCCGGCTGGTCCGCCGGATCGAGGACGAGGCGGCCCGGATGGGTCTGCTGGTGGAGGACCTGCTGCTGCTGGCCCGCCTCGACCGGGAACGCCCGTTGGATCTGGCGCCGGTCGAGCTGCCGGTGCTGGCCAGCGACGCGGTGCAGGCGGCCCGGGCGGTCGACCCGCAGCGCCGGGTGGAGCTGGACATCGGGCCCGGTGCCGGCCGGCTGGTCGTGCTGGGCGACGATGCCCGGCTGCGTCAGGTGATCGGCAACCTGATGACCAACGCGATCAACCACACTCCGGCCGACACGCCGGTCACTCTGCGGTTGCGAGCCACCGAGCCGGGGTTCGCCACGGTCGAGGTGGCCGACGAGGGGCCCGGTCTGACCCCGGAGCAGTCCGAACGGGTCTTCGAGCGGTTCTACCGGGCCGATGCCGCCCGTACCCGCAGCACGGGGCGGCCGACCGGCACCGGACTCGGGCTGGCGATCGTCGCCGCCCTTGTCGCCGCCCACTCGGGCACCGTCGAGGTGCACAGCGAGCCCGGCCGGGGCGCCACCTTCCGGGTCCGGCTTCCGCTGGCCGACACGGACCTCGCCGACTCCGAATCCATCGACGACAGCGAATCATGATTTTCAGCAAAACCTCAGCCGCAAATCAGGTGCGTCAAAGTGCCGGGGGGCAATCTGAGTACATGAGCGAGCACGAGACCACGCCGCCGGCGGAGCCGTCGGACAAGGCTCAACCGCCGGCCAGCCCTTGGCAGGCCCCGGCTGGGTCGGGCCAGCCCGACCCGGCCGCCGGGCGTCCGTCCACCGACTGGACGCCGACCAACCAGCCGTACGCCGGCTCACCCGCACCGGCTCAGCCCGCGCCCAACTCACCCGCACCTGAGGCTCCCGCGTCTGTGACTCCCGCGTCTGTGACTCCCGCGCCCGAGGCACCCGCGCCCGAGGCACCCACGTCGGCTCAGCCGGTCACCGGAGCGCCGCTCAGCGGCCAGCCGCAGGCCGGCCCGTACGCTCCCGGCTACGCCCAGGTGTCGTACGGGCACGGGCAGTGGAGCCACGGCCAGCCGTACGCTGGGCACGGCTACAGCCAGCCGCACGTCAGCTGGTCGCCGCCGCCCGGTGCCGCCGCCCAGGCCGGCGCACAGCCGCCGCCGAACCGGCTCGGTCGGATCGTCGCCGGCTCGGCGGTCGTCCTCGCCCTGATGCTCGGCTCCGGTGCGGTCGGTGGTGCGGTCGTCGCCGCCTTCGACAACGGCGGCGCGGCGCCAGCGGTGCAGACCGGCAGCAACGGTGGCGGCAGCGCGGCACCGGTGATCGACCGCTCGTCGCTCGCCGAGATCGCCGACGCCGTCCAGGACAGCGTGGTGTCCATCTCCACCGGCTCCGGTGAAGGCTCGGGTGTGGTGCTCAATGCCGAAGGCTTCATCCTGACCAACAACCACGTCGTCGAGTCGGCGCGCGGCGGATCGGTCACCGTGTACTTCGCCGACGGCGGCTCCGCGTCCGGCGGCGTGGTCGGCACCGACGCGCGCACTGACCTGGCCGTGGTCAAGGTCGACGACGTGGACGGGCTGTCCCCGGCGACCCTCGGCGACAGCAGCACGATGCGGGTCGGTGACACCGTACTGGCCCTGGGCAGCCCGCTGGGTCTGCAGGGTTCGGTGACCGCCGGGATCATCAGCGCGCAGGACCGCACCATCTCGGTGGGTGGCGGCCAGCAGCAGAGCCCGTTCGGCGGCGGGGGCCAGGTCAGCTCGATGTCCGGGCTGTTGCAGACCGACGCCCCGATCAACCCGGGGAACTCCGGTGGCGCCCTGGTCAACACCAACGGTGAGGTGATCGGCATCAACACGGCGATCGCCACCTCCGGTCAGGGCGAGGGCAACATCGGGGTCGGCTTCGCGATCCCCAGCAACAAGGCCAACGACGTGGCCGAAGCGCTGATGGCCGGCGAGGAGGTCAGCCACCCGTACCTCGGAGTGAGTGTGACCGCGGCTGACGAAGGCGGCGCGTTGATCGCGGCGGTCGAGGACGGCAGCCCGGCCGACCAGGCCGGCCTGGCCCAGGGCGACGTGGTCGTGCGGATCGGCGACACCCCGGTGAACGACTCGGATGATCTCGTCGCGGCGGTGCAGTCCGGCCAGGTCGGGGAACAGATCGAGATCACCTACGAGCGCGACGGCGAGGCGCGGACCGCCTCCGCGACCCTGGCCGACGCGCCGTGACCGCAATGTGACACAGATGGACCTGCCTCCCCCGAAAAGAGCGGCGGGTGGTGTGACCAAGGGGGTTGGTCACGCCGCCCGCCGTTCGCTTCTTCCCTGGCGTTCGCTACCTTCCCGGCGTGCGCACCGAGACCTTCACCGACCGGTTCACCGTCGCGGCGGCACCGGACCGGGTGCACGCCCACCTGGCCGACCCGGCCAACCACATCGGGCTTTCGCCGCTGATCGTCGCGGTCCGTGACATCGAGCGGAGCACCGACGCCGACGGCCACACCGTGCTGCGGTACATCGCGGTGGAGCGGTTCAAGATCGTCGGACCGCTGCGGTACGACAACATCCTGCACGTCCGGCAGACCGATACCGATCCGGGCCGCCGACTCGTGATGCAGGTACGCAGCCCGGCGCGGGTGTCGGTGCGGTTCGTGATGGAGACCGAGCCCGATGGCACCGGATCGGCGGTCACCGTCACTGTGAGTCTCACCATGCCGACCCTGCTGCGCTCCTATGTGGTGCGCACGGCCAGGCGGGTGCAGATGTTCCGGGCCCGTACCCTGGCCGAAAGGATGAGCGGCTGACCCCGGCGTAGTCGATCGACGGGACTTTTTCCGCACGACATGCTGTCCGAAGCGGTTGAGCAGTCGCGTGCGGTCGACAAGGCGGTCTAACCTGCAGCCGCAAGTAGCGGCGGAGGAGCAGGCACAGTGACGGTCGTCGAGACCAGGATGAGCGTGTGGGAGGCCCTGGCCGGCCGGGCACCGGGCCAGCCGGTCGCCCCGGCCGACGCCGGGCTGTGGGGTGCCGTCGTCGAACGGCTCAACCCGGCCCGGGCCCGGCCGGTGCTGCGGCCCGGTATCGAACACGTCGAGCTGACCTCGGTACGCGGGATGCCGTACGTGATGCTCCGCTCGCCGGACGGTCGCGGCGGTGCCTGCTACCTGCGGCTGGCCCCGGACGAGTGGCGGCTCGCCCAGCTGATGGACGGCAGCCGCACGGTGGCCCGGTTGGTCGCGGAGTTCGCCCGGATCGCCGGCCGGCTTGCCCCCGACCAGGTCACCCGGGTCGTCGCCGATCTGGCCGGCAACCGGATGCTCGCCGAGCTGCCGGTCGACGCGTTCCGCCCGCTGGCCCGGGTGCACCGCCGGCCGTGGCCGTTGCGGTTCGGCCGCACCCTGCTGGCCGTGGCGCAGGGCCGGCGTACCGTGCTGGCCGACGTCGACCCGCTGGTCGGCGCCCTCTACCGGGGCGGCGGCCGGTTCCTGTTCACCCGGCTGGCGGCGGTGCTGCTGGCCGTCGTCGCGCTGGCCGGGTTCGCCGCGTTCTGCTGGACCTGGTGGCGCGGCGAGCAGGCAGTCTTCCTCACCGGCGGGTCGTACGCGGCCGGCGCGGCGGTGCTGCTCGGGTTGAACGTGGTTGCCCTCGCCTGCCACGAACTCGGCCACGCCCTGGCCACGAAACACGCCGGCCGGCGGGTGCCGGCCGCCGGCTTCCTCATCTATTTCGGCATCCCGTCGGTCTTCGTCGACACCACCGACGTCTGGCTGGCTGGTCGCCGGCAACGGCTGATCACCACCGCCGCCGGGCCGGCCGCCGGGCTGGTGCTGGCCGGCGTCGCCGGCATCGTCGGGCTGATCTTCCCGGCCGCCGCACCGTGGACGTTCAAACTCGCCTTCGCCTGGTACCTCAACGCTCTGTTCAACCTCAATCCGTTCCTCGCCCTCGACGGCTACTACCTGTTGATGGACTGGCTGGAGATCCCGAATCTGCGTACCCGTGGCCTGGCCTACGTCGTCGGCCGGCTGCGCCGGCGCGGCCCGCGCTGGTCGGCGCTGGACTGGGAGGGCAGGCTGGTCGCCCTGTACGGGACGCTCGCCGTGCTCTGGGTGGTCATCGCGGTCAACCTGTTCTGGCGGATCTGGACCGACCGGGTCGCCGGCCTGGTCCTCGGCCTGTGGCGGTCCGGGTGGCCGGCCCGGCTGCTGCTCGCCGCGGTGGTCGCCGGCCTCGCCGCCCCGCTTGTCTACCTGGCAGCCGGCTGGCTGGCCCAGCGCTGGCGGCGGC
>NZ_JBSWXD010000120.1:0-21129 GCF_056160425.1 Micromonospora sp. ABR4_055 | reverse complement strand
AATCCTTACCGATCGGTCATAATGTGAAGCAGTTCACATCGACCGCCCTCTCATCTTCGATCCCTACCTCCCCCCCCCCCCCCCCCCCCCCCTCCCCCCCCCTCCCCCCCCCCCCCCCCCCCCCCCCCCCCCCCCCCCCCCCCCCCCCCCCCCCCACCATCCTTATCCGTAGAGAAGGCAGAGGATAATGGACATCTGCGCGCTGACGAGCGCCGCGTTGCTCGGCTTCATGGCTGGCCTGTTCGCGTTCCGGGTAAAGAGCCGCTGGTGCCCCAAGTGCGGCGAGCTGACCACCATTCCACCACCGCCACGCTGACACCCAGCCCCAAAATTCGGCTCAGGGCTTCTCATTAATCGCGTCTTGGGGCCGGGTTCAATCCGGTGCGGTTTTCGTGTGTCCAGGGGACTGGCGGCCCGCTGGGGCCGCTTTCACAAAGTCGAGGGCGGGTTTCAATCCGGCGCGGTTTTCGTGTGTCCGGGGACGAGCACGTCATGTCCGAGCTGACCACGTACACCCCAGGGTTTCAATCCGGCGCGGTTTTCGTGTGTCCGGGGACAATGGGAGTGTATTTCTTTACAGCGGGAATTTTGGAGGTTTCAATCCGGCGCGGTTTTCGTGTGTCCGGGGACTACAGAGGGCACCCTGTTTTGGCCTTCTTTGTCCTGTTTCAATCCGGCGCCGTTTTCGTGTGTCCGGGGACCCGGGAGCACTTGAAGGTTGCTCGGGCGGCGTTCAAGTTTCAATCCGGCGCGGTTTTCGTGTGTCCGGGGACCGGTTGCGAAGACATCCGATTCGACGAAAGGTGAAGTTTCAATCCGGCGCGGTTTTCGTGTGTCCGGGGACCCTGAGCTTTAGGTTGTTGTGAAGGAGAAATCCTTGAAGGTTTCAATCCGGCGCGGTTTTCGTGTGTCCGGGGACAGGGGAAACCCTGCCCTAGCTTTCATTGTCCTGCTCAGTTTCAATCCGGCGCGGTTTTCGTGTGTCCGGGGACCCAATCGAGCCGAATTCCCGGCTACGGGGGCTCCTCGGTTTCAATCCGGCGCGGTTTTCGTGTGTCCGGGGACGAAGCTGACCCCGCCACCCGAGGCTCCTCAGAAGAAGTTTCAATCCGGCGCGGTTTTCGTGTGTCCGGGGACCACAACTCGGCCCCAACGGCGAGGTGCCTTGGAGGTTTCAATCCGGCGCGGTTTTCGTGTGTCCGGGGACCTTGGACATGAAGAAAGCTGAGTGCCCAAAGCACGGTTTCAATCCGGCGCGGTTTTCGTGTGTCCGGGGACCCAAGAACGCGCGCACCGGCCCTGCAAGGGTTTCGTTTCAATCCGGCGCGGTTTTCGTGTGTCCGGGGACCCCTGGCTCTCCTTTCAAGGAGAGGGCGACACCATGGTTTCAATCCGGCGCGGTTTTCGTGTGTCCGGGGACCCGTGTCCGAAATGTCGGGCGGTCTGAGCTGGGCAAACAGGTGGCTCCGAGGGCAACCTCATGATCATCATGATCTTGGTGGTGGGTTAGATGATCTCTGTGAGGTGGGTTTTCGCAGCTCTGGCGTACTTTGGGATCTTTCCGCCAACCTCCCCCGGATCCCAGGCGTGTCGGAGGTTGTCGCAATCGACATTTCACTGCAACTCCGGCACTTAATCTTGCGTACATCGATGTGTTGTCCGTCCTCGATGGAGGCTGCTGGGCTCGGCGTGGCTGTCTCACCTCCCGTCCGGTAGTCGTCGACAGGCCGATGTGGAAATTGTCGCTCACCGGGTCGGCTCCGGCAAGGGAAACGGTTGGTACGAGTGGGTGTCCCGGTCGAATGAGAAGACCGTCCACCGCCCCGGATCAGGTGCCGCCAGGCGGGCACCCAACGCCAGCGAGATCGCCACCGAGCCGCTGAGGAACACGGCGTACCGGCTGGTGCGGGCGGCACTCGGCAACGCGGCGGCCAGCCACTCCCGGCGGGCTTGCTCCACCACCCCGGTATAGGTGACCGCGTCCTCGGCCAGCAACGAACCCGCGCTGCGCAGCACCAGCAGGTGACCGATGCCATGCTGTCGGCAGGTCTCCCGTACCGGATCGGCGAACTGGCGCCCGAAACCTTGCAGATCCAGCGCGAGCGCCGCCCGCGACGGATCCCCGCCCGCCACGACCTCCAGGCTCGCCGACAGCGGAGCCGCCGCCGACTCGGTGGCCCGCAACGCCGTCGCCGCGAAATACGGGGGAGAGCCGTCGGCCTGGCGGACGGCGTGGACCCGGACCTCACGCGAATGGGTGTGACCCAGCCGGGCCCCGAACCAGAACGCCAGATGCAGCGGCATCGTCGGGATCAGATTGACCCGGGTCGCCTCCGGCGTCAGCCGCTGCGCCAGCATCAACGCGTTGAACGTCTCATCCGCCAACTCCTCGACCCGAGACTTGTCCACCGCCGGATCGCCGGACAAGGTGACCGCCGTCGCCACCGTCACCGCACACGTCGACCGGCTGAACTCCTCGGCCTGCTGCTCGTACTGCCGGGCCTTGGCCAGCCCGCGCCCGACGTCGCGCGCGGTCACCACGATCCCCACCTGCACCTGCCGGTGCGCCCGCTCCCGCAGCCCGAACCCGGCCACCAGCAGCGCCACCCCGGCCAGGCAGCCCACCACGAACCACCACCGGCCTGCCGCCTCACCGACCATCACCGACTTGGCCGCCTCGACACCGAACCCGCCAGCCAGCGCACCGCCTACCGCCACCGCCGCCGTCCCGTCCGACAACGCCGCCCGCAGCCCGCCCGCCCAGCCGCCCCGGTCACCGCCCGACCCACCGCCGGCCCGGCCCGCCCAGCCACCACCACCGGTGGCCGAGCCGAACACCGTCAACCCCGGGCCGTCCCAGCGATCGTCCGTCACCGTGCCATCATCGACGCCGGCCGCGCCACTATGGAACCCACCGCCGGGGCAAGGCTGCCATCGGATACCCGACACCGCCTGCCGCGTGAAAAATCCACTGAGTAACGTTGGTCGGCTCGGCACCATCCCCCCGACCACCCCCTCGATTGGACGGGCCGTGTCCCCTCGCGTTTCCTTCGTGCTGCACGCCGTCGGGCACGCCGACCTCGGCGTACCCCCACCCGACAGCGCCGGCGCCACCGACCTGCTGCGGCTGCTCGACGAGCGGCCCGACGACGATGACCAGACCCGGCGGATCCTGCGGCTACGCACCCCGGCGCAGACCACCGGCGACACCGCGCCGCTGGCCGCCGCCCTCGCCGCCCTGCACGCCGACTCCGACACCGCCGGCACCGCCGTACACCTGATCCTCGCGACCACCGCCCGGGTCTCCGCCATCGCCGCCGCGATCGACCGCGCCGTCCGCCACCTGCCCGACCTGTACGGCGGCACCATCGCCGCCGTCACCGTCATGCACGGCGACAGCCTCGACGAGACCGACATCGCCACCGGCGTCACCCGCACCCTCCACACCCACGCCGACCCGGGCACCGACCGGGCGTACGTCGTCTGGGGCAGCGGCTCCACCCAGACCGTCCTCGGCGCGCTCGACGCGGTGATCACGTCCGGGCTGCCGTGGTCGTTGATCCGGATCGGGCCGACCGTGGCGCCCCGGCACGCCGTCTACGATCCGACGGCCGGGTTGCCGGTCGATCCGGTGGTGCCGTTGCTGCGTCGCTGGCGTTACCACGATCTGCTGCGGGCTCTCGCCGATGCGGGTCAGCTCAGTCTGACGGTTGAGCAGCGGCGGGTCGTGGACGCGGAGGCTGATCACTTTGGGCAGGCGTACGTCGTGCCGAACGCCGACCGGATGCGGGCCGTGATGGCCGCCGCGTTGATGCGCGGCGACGGCAGCAGCGGCTTCACCGTCCGCGCCTACGTCGCCCAGCGCTACCACGAACTGCGCGCCGCCGACGGCTCCCCGCTGGACCTGCTCACCTGGGCCGAACAGCACGCCAAACGATCCCCGGTCACCCTCGGGGCGATGCTGCGGGTCATCCGCGAGCAACGCGCCGGGCACGCAGACCCGGCGGTACGGGCGGCGAAAGCCGCGCCCAGCGGCCGGTGGCTCGCCTCGCAGATCGTGCACCAGCTCAACGAGATGGGCAAAGCCAGCGCCCACGAACTCAAACCACCGGACCCGCCGATGCTCGACGCGCTGCGCCGACACCTGCGCCAACACGACAGAACCCCGACCGCCACCGGTGGCGGTGGCGTGCCGGCAGCCGGTGACAACGCACCGGCCGGGCTCGGATCGCTGACCCTGGTGCCCGGCGACACCGTCTGGTACCTCAGCGTCGTCGGCAACCCGTCGCGCGACGGCAGCCCGTACATCGTCGAACAGATCGTCCAAGCCGCCGCCGACCCCGACCGGCGCGACGACCTCGACCCGGCGGTCCGCACCTACCTCGGGGTGCCGGCCGGCCAGCCGGTGCCGGTCAAGGCGTTGATCCTCGGCACCGCCGCCGGCACCTACCCGCACGCCCGCCAGGCCGCCGACCGGCTGCGGGCCGCCGGGCACACCGCCGTCGCCGCCCCGATTGCCGACCTCGGCGTCGCCGCCGACGACCCGGCCGCGTTCACCGAGCCGGCCGCCGCCGAGCTGCTGCGCCAACACGTCGGCCCGGACACCGGGGCGATCGTGCTGATCCCGACCGGGCCGAAGGAGCATGTGCTGACCCTGCTCGCCGCCGGGCAGCAGGCCGCCGCCGTACGGGGAATTCCGCTGTTCCTACGGCAGCTCGTCACCCGCGACCGGAGCGTGCTCGACGCCGGCACCCACCGGCTGCCGCTGCGCTTCGGCACCGACCTGGCCATCCTCGCCGCCGCCAGCCACGCCCTGGACGTCGCCGAACTCGACACCGCCGCCCGGCTGCTCGGCACCCTCGCCACCGGGCAGCCACTGAGCGCCCGCGCGGTGAGCCTGTCCGACGCGCTGCGCTGCGCCACCCAGCAGCTGCGCCGCTGGCCGGTGCCGGTGCAGGCCGACGTCACCACCACCGAGGACTGCACCTTCCGGATGATCGGCGAACGGATCGACGTGTGGGCCGCGCTGCCCGACGTCGACCGGGACGCCGCCACCGGCATGCGCGCCATCATCGGCGCCTGCGCCAGCACCGAACACTCCATCGACGCCAACCGGCTCAAGGAAGCCACCCGGCGGCAGGTGCTGCGACCGCTGTACGAGATCCGCAACCGGCTGCCGATCACCCACGGCCACGGCCGCGCCGACGGCGACACCCCGGAGTCGCTGAACCCGGAGCCACTCGCCCCGGAGCCACTCAACCTGGAGCCGCTGATCCTGGAGCGCACCGGGGGAGCGCAGCGCACCGTCAGCGGGCTGCTCACCGCGATGGCCGCCGCCGCCCGCAGCACCTTCGGCGACCGCCCCGGCGGCGGCCCCCGACTGGCCGACCTGCTCGCCGAGCTGCGCGACGACGTACGCCGGCTGCGCGACACCGAACACACCGAGCTGGCCTGGCGCGCCGAACGCGCCGGCCAGGCGGGCCGACCCGGCCTGCCCGGCCTCGGCGGCAACAGGCTCGGCACCATCGTCGACACCCGACCCGAATAGGACGAACGTGACCCGACACGTCACCTACCTGCTCCACGCCGTCGGAAACTCCGACCTCGGCGCACCGGCGGGCCGCGCCCGCCTTTCGGCCGGGCAGGCCGACGCCGGTGAGCTCCTCGCCCGGCTCGAACAGCGGCCCGACGACGACACCCACACCCGGCAGATCCTGCTGCTGCGCACCCCCGAGCAGACCGCCGGCCAGGTCGCGCCGCTCGCCGCCGCACTGGGCGCTCTGCCGGCCGATACCGGCACCACCACCATCCACCTGGTGCTCCTGTGCACCCCGGTGGTCGCGCCGATCGCCGACGTCATCGCGCACGCCCTCCACCGCCAACCCGACCTGTACGGCGTACCGGTCACTGACGTCACCATCATCCACGGCGTGAGCGTCACCGAACCCGACGTCGCCTCCGGTGTCACCCGCTTCCTGCACAGCCGCGCCGACTCCGCCGAGGGTCGGGTCTACACGGTGTGGGGCAGCGGCGCCACCCAGGTCATCATCGGCGCGCTCGACGCCGTCATAGGCTCCGGGTTGCCGTGGTCGTTGATCCGGATCGGGCCGACCGTGGCGCCCCGGCACGCCGTCTACGACCCGACGGTCGGGTTGCCGGTCGACCCGGTGGTGCCGTTGCTGCGTCGCTGGCGCTACCACGACCTGCTGCGGGCTCTCGCCGATGCGGGTCAGCTGAGTCTGACGGCCGAGCAGCGGCGGGTCGTGGACGCGGAGGCTGATCACTTCGGGCAGGCGTACGTCGCGCCGAACGCCGACCGGATGCGGGCCGTGATGGCCGCCGCGTTGATGCGCGGAGACGGCAGCAGCGGCTTCACCGTCCGCGCATACATCGTCCACCGCTACCAGGAGCTGCGGGAACACGACGGCAGCACGCTCGACCTGCTCACCTGGGCGCAGCAGCGGCACGGGCGACGGATCGCCACCCTCGGCCAGCTGATAGGCACGATCGACCGGGAGCATCAGGACTCCGCCGTGCTCGACGCGAAGCGCACCGCCAGCGGCGAGTGGCTCCTCTCGCCGATCGTGCGACAGCTCAACGAGATGGGCAAGGACAGCTCCCACGAGCTTGCGCCGCCGCAGCCGGCGATGCTCGACGCCCTGCGCCGGCACCTCGCCGAGCACGACACCGCCCCGGCGGCCGACCTGCCCACCCCGTCCGGACTCGGGCCGCTGCCCCTGGTGCCCGGCGACACCGTCTGCTACCTCACCATCCTCGGCTGGCCGGACCGCAAAGGCGGTGACTATGTCATCGAGCAGATCGCCGATGCTGTCGGACAGAACCGGTGGCGGCGGATCGAGAAAGACGTCCAGACCTACCTCGGCGGTCCGGTCGAGGTACCGGTGAAAATGATCATCCTCGGCACCGCCTCCGGTACGTTCACCCACGCGCAGCGGGTCGGCGAGCAGCTGCGCGCCGCTGGACACACCGTCGTCACCGCTTCCGTCGCTGCCGTCGGGCTCGACCCCGACGACCCGGCCGCGTTCACCGAGCAGGCCGCCGCCGAGCTGCTGAGCCAGCACGTCGGCCCGGACACCGGGGCGATCGTGCTGATCCCGACCGGGCCGAAGGAGCATGTGCTGACCCTGCTCGACGCCGGGCAACAGATCGCCGCCGTACGGGGAATCCCGCTGTTCCTGCGCCAACTCGTCACCCAGAACCAGAATGTGCTCGCCGCCGGCACCCACCGGCTGCCGCTGCGCTTCGGCACCGACCTGGCCATCCTCACCGCCGCCAGCCATGCCCTGGACGTCGCGGAACTCGACACCGCCGCCCGGCTGCTCGGCACCCTCGCCACCGGCAAACAGTTGAGTGACAAGGCGCTGCGTCTGTCAGAAGCGTTGCGCCATGCCGGCGAGTCGGAGGACTGGCCGATGACCACCGTGGACGCCGAGGATCGCGCCGTCCGGATGGTCGCCGAACGGATCGAGGTGTGGGCCACGCTGCCCGGCATCGACAAGGACCCGGCAACCGGGATGCGGGCGATCATCGGCGCATGCGCCTGCGCCGAACGCTCAGCGGACAACCACGCACAGACCAAGACGAAGATCCGCGACGAGCTGACATGGATGTTCGACACCCGCAACCAGTTGCCGGTCACCCATGGGCACGGGCCGTTCGACGCCCGCGCCCTCGACGACCTGATCCTGCACAACACCGGGGGAGCGCAGCACACCGTCAGCGGGCTGCTCACCGCGATGGCCAACACCGCCCGTGACACGTTCGGCGACCGAGTCTGCGGCGGCCCCCGGCTGGCCGACGTGCTCGCCGAGTTACGCGACGACGTACGCCGACTGCGCGACACCTGACCCGTCCGCCTGGCCGGCTGCCGGGCTCCGGTAGCGGGACCTCCACCGGAGCCCGACAGCCTGTTCACCGGCGTCCGTCGCCCCGGCCGCGGTCGTCGTACCGATGGCCGTTGCCGCCCTGGCCTCGGCGGCCACCCATCTTGCGGCGTCTGGGACGCGGAGGATCGTCCTGCGGCTCACCCGGCCAGGCTCCGCCTGGTCGGCTGCCGGTAGACGCGCCTGGCTGGCTGCCCTTCGGTTTCCCCGGCCGGATGCCGGTCGGGTCGTACGGCAGCGGCAACGAGCCAGGGTCGGACAGCTCACGCAGCGACAGCCGTCGCCCGTATTCCTTTCCGGCCTCGTTGCCGATCTTGTCGTTGGCCACCCACCAGTCGTAGGTGGTGTTGCGCGGGGTGGCCGGCACACCCGCCGGCGAGCCGTCCGCTTTGCGCGGGTAGTGCACCGGAGCGCCGACGAACCCGTACGCGGCGTTGAGGAACTCCTCCCGCACATCGGTCAGATGCTCGCGCAGCACGTCGTCGTAGCTGGCGACGAGTTGGCGGGCCGCGCTCAGGTCCGCGTCAGCGGGCGGCGGTGACAGCGACAGTATGCGGTAGCGGTCCAGCAGCCGATCGCCGGTGAACAGCCGGGTGTCGTCCCAGTCGACTTCGACCCGTACCGCGCCGAAGCCCAACGGCTTGCCCAACCCCAGCTTGAGGCAGGCGCCGTCCGGTAGCGACAGCAGCCACAGCAACGCCCCCAGCTCGGTGCCGGTCAGATTGTCGACCTGAAGGGTGAGCGCGAACGTGGTCCCCGGCTTCACCCAGTGCGACACCGACGTGGTGATCTCGGTGTTGTCTCTGGCGTTGCGGTCGACAGGTGGGCGAGCGTACTCCCGGAAGCGGGTCCGCCCGCCGACCGTCACCGGTCTTGGCTTCGGCGGTGCGGGACCGTTCGGTGTCGCCGGCCGGGGCGGCTGAGCCGGCGGCGTCCAGTAGTCCGCCGCGCCCGGCTCGCCGTCAACCACTTCGGCGTGGGTCAGATAGGTCTTCCGGCCCCGCAACCGGCGAGTGTCGGCGGCGGCCGGGTAGCCTTGTTCAGCGCGCCGATCCGGAGCCTCCAGCGGAGCCCCGTTACGGTCGCCGAGATAGAACAGGAACTGCGACGGTTTCGGCCCGTTGAGCACGACCAGCTCCAGTGGGCGGATGAGCCGATGAACCCTGTCCTTGCTAGGCACCCCGTCGCCGTCGGGCGGCAGCACCCTCAGGTGCCCCCGATGTGCGACCCGTGAGTCGTCCTCGCCTTGGCGTACCCAACCGAACACCCGGTCCGCCGGGGACAGCAGGTTGCGCTTGTCGGCCGGTCGGTGCCGCCCGGGGAGGCTGACTACCGGCGAGCCGGGAAACGGCTTACGCCCGATCATCGCCGGATACAGCCCGACCGGCTTTCCGTCGGAGTCGAGTTCCACGTACAGCGTGTCACCGACCTGCAGCGTCCGCCACCGCTTCGCGTCCCACACGTAGCTGCCGTAGCGGACTTTCAGGCTGCTTTCCGTCTCGTGGGCGCGCTCGTAGGAATCGATTACCGCTCGCCAGCCGTCGACCAGGGCCTTGCCGACGGTCGGGGCCGACAGTCCCGGCGTGGCCGGACCCTCTTTGACCTGCGTGACAACGAACCGTTCGAACCTTTTGCGCCCTTCGCCGGCCGGGAATGTGCTGCCGGTGACATGTAGCCGCCCCCGGACCCGCACCAACGGATGGTTGGTGACGGTCAGTCCCGTGTTGTTCTTCTTTCCCCTCGCCTGAGCCTTCCGCGCCCGTTCTATCGCCCGGGCCTGTTCGTCCTGGCGGTCGGCGACACGGCGCTGGTCCGCCACCGACTCGTCGCACAGCTCGCCGGGCCGGGCATAGACCGCGACTCGCCACAGCGGATACGGGCCGAGTAGAGCGAAGTAGATCCACGCCTCCATCTCGGGGCTACGCGTCGATTCCTGCGAGCCCGTGACCGCATGACCGACCTTGCCGCTGCAGCCGCCGACGCACTCGCAGGGCAGGTCCATGGGCGCCCACACCGCCGTCTGCACGGGCTTTTTCAGCGGACCGCCCTGCCAGTCCTTCGGATCCAGTGCATCGACCACCTGCAGCGTGGCGCTGCCGTCCCCGTTGACCTCTGTCACTACGGCGGGTCGCAACCGCTGGGCATGGTCGGTGGTGGCCCGGATGGCCAACTGCTGGTCGTGGCCGGTGAACACGCCGAACCGTGAGTTGGTGACCGCCTCGTACGCCGACCGCAGCGCACCCTTGACCGCCGAGCCGGCCAGCACCGGCCGGCCGGCGTGGTCGACCCGTACCGGCAGCGGCGCGTTGGTCGCGGTGTCGTCGGCCGCGCGCCGTCCATGGTCCGGGATCAACATCGGGGTACGGGCGGTGACCCGGACTCGAATCGTGCCGGTCCACCGGTCCGGGTCGTACCTGTCGTGGCCGGCCGGCGGCCCGTCGGCCAGCTCTGCTGGCAGGGCGTCGCGGTCCGGGATGGACACGAAGCCGTACGGGTTGAGGAAGTGCCCCTTGGCGTCCTTCAACTCGGCCGGGCCGGCCGAGTCGATAGGGCCGACCGGCCGGTGCTGATCACTCATCGGGCTTTGCCTCCTCGGTTGCCTCGCTGTTGGGGTGCGGACGGGCGACCAGCCCGACCAGCCGTTCGTCGATCACGGCGACGTTGCCGTGTCTGTCCTCTTCGAGGTACTCGACGACCTGCAGCCACACGAGGTGGCCGTGGGTGGGTTTCGAGCCGCCGACCGGGACGTCGAGCACGCCGATTCGGGCGTCGTGCAGCGCGACCCAGCCTGTTGCGGGCTGCGGATCGACCGCCACTCCCCACAGCAGCCGCTCGTGCCGCGGCCGTTGGCCGGTAGCGCCGTCGCTGACCTGCACCGCCGTGCCGGTTCCGGCCGAGGTGTTCCGCCAGCGCAACTCGGTGTCGGTGGTGAACGCCCGCAGCTCGAACACCCCGGTCAGATCGAGTGCGGCTCCGTCGGGGCCGGTGGGCGCCCCGTCGGCGTCGAACCGGAACCAGCGGACGTCGGCCGGCCGGTAGCAGAACCCGATCCCCGGCCCGGCGTCGTGAGCGAAGCTCTGCAGTGCCTGACCCACCGGCCCTTGGCCCTGGACCTTTTGATGGCGCGCGACGGTACTCACGCTTGCCCTCCTGTCGTTGCCGCCAGCCACGCCGTCATCAGTGGCTTGGTCACCTCGTCGTCGGCCAGCACCTCGGCGAGGGAGCGGCCGTCGAGTCTCCGACACCAGCCGGAGCGGGCGTCGGCCTGGAACCGCACCCTTTTCGGGTCGACCCGCACCCCGCCAGCGCCGCGCGTGGTGCCGTGGCCGAAGCCGAGCCAGCCGTCGCACAGGTCCCGCAGCACCAGCAGCAGCAACGCCAGTGCTGCCCGTCGGTCGTCGTCGGCGCGTGCGCTGGTCGTCGTCGGATCCTGGTCGAGTTGGTCCACCGCCAGGTCGAGCGTGATCGGCTGCCACGCGTCAACCGTGGTGGCATGCGGCTCCAACGTCGCGAACAGCAGCGCGTCGGCGGCCCCGCCGGTCCAGCGGTCCACCGCCACGTGATGAGCGATGGTGAACTGGATTCCGTCGACCGTAGCGTTCAGTTCGTCGACCGCGCGCTGCAGCGTGCCCAGCGCGGCTCGTACCTGATCGGTCGTGCGCTCCGGTGGGTTGCCGCCGTCGGGGCCGTGCGCGTTCTGATGAACGGTCTCGTCGAGGCGTCGCTGCAGCAGGCGTACCGCGTCCCATTGGGCTGTCGGCAGGGCGGCGTTGCTGACGCAGGTGGCTACCTGCAGGGCACCCCGCCGCCCGGCCGGCAGGTCACGGTCCTTGCTGTCACGGGCGGCGGCGGTGCCGAACAGCGCCGCCACCGGCCCGAGCCCGTCGGCCCGCATCTGGTCCAGGAACTTCTTCGGAGCGGTGGCGCCGGTCACCGTACGGGTAATCCGCTCAGCGTGACTGCGCAACACTCCCTTGATCGAGCTGCCGGGCAGCTCCAGATGGGTGTGGTCACCGTTGCGTCCGGTCAGCGGAAACGCACTGACCACATCCCCGTCGGCGCTGACCTGCACGGCGAGTGGACCGTGCGGGCGCCAGGGCACGCTGATCCGCAACGTCCCAGGCGGCACCGCCTCGGGATCGGCCTCCGCCAGATCGACCTTCTGACCCCCGCTGCACAGCGCGGCGAGCATGCCGGCCCGGGTGGCCAGATCCGATACCCGCAGTACGGCGTCCTCCAGCCGGACCAGGCCGAGTCCCCGCGTGGTGGCCGCCCCGACGCTGATCCCCGGCCCGCACAGCCGGGCCGCGACGGTGCGGGCGAGTTTCTCCGCCTTGCTGGCGGAGTCGTCGTTCGGGGCATCGACGACCATCCGGAACTCGAACCGGGTGCCGGCGGGCAGCACCTCCCGGCTGAACAGGTGCCCCCTGGCCGCCACCCCGTGCACCCGGTCGATCGACACGTGGTCGCGTAGCTCGACCTGGGGCTCGCCGACGGCGGGGGCGTCATCGATCCGCACCCAGGAAGCCGCCCCGCCGGTGCCGTCGGGTTTCGGCGCCAACCCCCACAACAGGTAGTCAGGCGCGCCTGCGGCCCGCAGCGTCGAACGGATCACGCCGGCCAGCGCGGTGCCGGGCAGCAGCGGCCGGCCCGCTCCGTCGCGGGCCTGGACCAGCTGTGCCGGCCCGGCGTCGAGACCACCGATGTGCACCGGTGCCTGGGCGACGAGGGTGCCGGTCAGTTCCCATCTGCTGGTTACCAGGCGGCTCATGCCGGCGCCTCCTCGTCGTTGTTGACCTCAGGACTGTCCGCTGGTCGGTTGCGGCGCTGCTCGACTTCGGCCCGCACCACTTCGGCGAGCAGCCAGCCGACTGCCTGCCGGTGCAGTTCGTCGGGGATCCCGCTGGGCGGCCGGACCCCCAGGTACGACCAGAGCGCCTCCGCACCGGACACGAGCTTTGTCAGCCGGTCGAGCCGGTCGCCACCCCAGATCTCCTTGCGTGACCGGTTGCGGCGGGTCGCCGCGACCCAGCCTCGGATCTGCTCCGGGCCGCCGTCCTCGACGACCCGGTCGGCGAGGGTCCGCAGCGTGCCGAGCTGCGCCGCGGTTGCCCGTGGCGGCACGAATTCCTTGCGTACCTCGGCACTAGCTGCCCGGACCGCCGCGGCGCGATGCAGCTCCCGGTGCCAGCCACGGTGCAACAACTCGCCGACGACGTCGCAGCTGCCGGCTTTGACCACCTTGATCAGCGCTTGGTCGAGCAGTTGTGGCTGCAGCGCCAACCGGCCGTAGCCCTCGGCGGTCCGCTCACCGATCCCGGCCGCCTCGACCCTGCACAACGCTGACTCGTCGGGCACTCCGGTCATGTCGAACCGGAAAACGCTGCCGCCAGCCAGGCCGGTCAGCGACGGTCGGGGCATCGACCAGCGCTGCTGCCACGACTCGACCCGTCTGACGGTGGCCAGCTCCACCGGTGGCTGCCCGGGAGCCGGATCGGGCAGTCTCAACTCGACACCCAGCTCCGTGCTCAGGGCAGCCGCCAGCGCGGTCGCGTCAGCCAGTGGTTCGCCGGCCGGACCGCGTAGCAGCAGGTCCGACAACAACCAGACGACGAGCTGCTGGTCGGTACGGATCTCGCCCCGGGCAGCCAGTCGTGGTGTGCCCGGGTCGAGGACGTCGACCTTGACGTGGCCGTAGTCGTCCTTGCGGGACCGGCCGATCCCGTGCTCGCCGTCCAGCCAGTCGACATCCAGCGCCGCGTCGGCCGGGAGCCACAGTTCACAGCGCAGCACGGTGCCGGCGGCGATCGCCTGGTAGACGAACAACCCTCCGGAGTCCTCGGTGGGCCGTTGCGTGCCGTCGTCGACAACGGCGTGGGCCTGCGTCACCAGGTCGACTTGCGCGAGGTGGATGTCTTCGGCGCCGGCGCGGACACAGAAGTCGTCATCCGTGCGGAGGCGTCGGCCGTCGTCGTCACGTGGTTGGAAAATGTTGACCAGTGTCTGTGGGTCGCCGGGCCGGCGTGGCCGGGCGTCCTTGTCGTGGTGCAGGGCGCGAGGTCGAGGCAGTGCCCGTTCGCCGTTGACCTCGATGGTGGCGTTGGTGACCACCACCTGGCCCCCGGTGATCAGCTCGGTGGCGCGCCTGCCGAGTGCCTTCGCCACCATCGGCAGCAGTGACGTGCCCGGCACGTACTTGTCGGTCAGCACCATGTTGCCGATCACCCCACGGGCGACCAGCAGCGGAGTGATCGCGGTGATCCGCAGATCGTGGCGGTGTCTGAGCTGCTCGGTCGCCCGGGCACCGAGCGTGGTGCCGGCCGGGTCAGCGCTGGTGCCTGCCAGGATCGCCGCAGTCGGCTCTTTCGCCTGGTCCACCTGGTCGAGCAGGGCGGCCAGGCGGGGACCGGCTCGGCCGTCAACGCTGGCCCCGTCCCCAGCGACGGTGACCCGACAGCGCCCGGCGCCCCGGCGCCGCTTGCCGCCGACCGCGTCGACGAGGCGGGCGGCCGCCCGCAGCAGCAGCTCTGCCTCCCACGGCACCGCATCGTCGGCGGCGAGACCGGGGAAGACCAGCTGCCAGTTGGCGGTGACGGTCAGCCCGACCGCCGCCCGCTCCTCGATGCGGAACGTGTCGTCGGCAGCGGTGTGCCGGTCGGTGTCGATCGCCACCCCGGGGCGCAGCAGTACGGCCGCCTCCCGGGCCAGTGCCTGGTTGCGCTCGTCGAGCGCCGCGATCGCCTCCCGTACCGGTGCGGCGAGACGCAACGGCCGGGCCTGCAGCGTCGCCGGCACCGGCATGGTGCGAGGCTGCGGACCGGCGTCGAGCTGCTGCCGGGACGACGCGCCCGGCTGGCTGCCGAAGACCGCCTCGACCCAGGCGTGCCAGGTGCCGGTGGTGCCCTCATCCAGTCCGGCCGCGACGGTTTCCGCCGTGTCGCGCAGCATCGCCGCGAGTGCCTTGCCCCGCAGCATCGGCAGCCCATCGGCGTCCCGCTGCACTTCGCGGTCGACCGCGCCGTGCCGCCCGGTGCCGGTGCCGCAGGCCCAGTCGCTGAGAAACTCCACCTCGACGGTGAACGGCTGCTCGTTGCGCAGCCCGGTGCTACCCGTCAGCTGATCGATGTCGGCCATCAGCGCAACGCCTCCTGTCGTGGCGGCTGCCCGCCGGTACGGCCGGCTTCGCGGTTGGCGTGTGGCGCGGTGCCGGTGGCCATGTCGATCAGGTCGACCGCGCCGAGGAGCCTGCTGAACCGCACCTGCTGTCGCTCGCCGTCCGGCGAGGACTCCTCGGCCGGCTCGTGCACCAACAGGTGCGCATCGAGGAACGGTCGCGCCGTCGCCGGGTCGGGTGCCCAGACGGCGACCTGGTCGCGTGCCCGCTCGACTTCGGCGCGTCCTGTGAGCAGCGCCTGCCGCAGCCGGTGCAGGGCGCTGCGGGGCAGCACCGGCGGATCGTCCTCGCTTGCCTTGCTCAACTCATCGACGGCGCTCCGCAGCAGGGCGACATCGTGGGCCGCCGCCCAGCTGCCGGCCTGTGGCGTACCGATCACGACCGGGCCTGGCCACAACCGCGACAAGGCACGAGCGCCATCTGGCACGGTCAGCGGCGTGCGGATCTGCTCCAGACGCTGCCCGACGGAGTCATGCAGGACATGGAAGTCCAGCGCGCCGCAGCGATCGTCGATCCGTTTGATCTGCTTGGCTGAGGTGCACAGATCCTCGGCCAACTTGTACGCCTGGCTGAACGGGTAGTGCGGCTTGACGTACGCGATCCCGGCGCAGGCGGTCAGACCCGGATGCTTGCCGCCGGCCAGGACCTTTTGGACGACCGGATGGCCGGCGGCGATCTTCGCGAATTGTTCGACGAAGGTCGCGGTCACGTCGAACGCCGGCCGGGCGTCCATCACCACGGTCACGTCGTCTCCGCCGACCACCAGGGGCAGTAGCCAGTTGTCGCGGCCCTGCTGGGCGGCGACCGCCTGCTTCAGCGCTTCCAGCGTCACCTCGTCGAGGGCTGCGCTGAAGGCCCGCAGGTTGTCGAGGAACTCCGGACCGGGTTCTTGGGCCAGCTTCTGGAAAATGGCGCCGATGCCGTTGCCGTCGGCGTGCATCACCGCGACCCAGCCGGCGTTGCTCACGCCGTCCGCCAGTTGACTGGCGCTGACCACCGCTTCCTCGCCGAGCCGACTCGCCATCCGCTGGCGGCCCGCGTCGCGCTGCTGCCACGCGGCATCAACCCTGGCTGATCTCGAGTACGGCCTGGTGCCTTCGTAACCGAAAGCGGTCGACGGCTGACCTGAGTAGTGGCAGGGCCGGGTGAACGGCAACGTCGGGTGCCGCAGCAGTGGCGACGGACGCCGGCTGCGCCATGCCGCCTGCAACTGGTACGCCCGGAGGAGTCCTTTCCCCAGCTTGTCTTCGGTGACCGACGTCGGATCCACGGTTCCCCAGATTTCCAGGCCCGGTGCCTCGTCGAGGGCACGGCGGGTCACCGCCCGGATGATCCCCCTGCCGGCGTCCTCGTCGTCGGCAAGCAGCAGCGCTTTGCCGGAGGCGGCCACCACGATCTCGACGACGGGCTCCGTACGCTCTTCGTTGATCTTGTCAACGGCGGTCTTCACCCACTCGGTGCCGCTCCGGAAGATCAATTCGCTGGCCCCGACGTTCACCGCCTGTTTGTTGCTGGCGAACACGTACGCCTGATTGGCGCCGGTCTCTATCACCACCCAGTGCCGGCTTCTGCTGCTCGCTGGAGATTCGCTGCTCATCCACATCCCTTCGTCTTGCGTGTCCTTGTCGGACGGCGCGCGGCAAGGCGGGCTCCGTCGCCAGACCACCGGCGTCTCGGTCGTACAACGTGGAGACGTCGGTGGCGGAGCGCGCGCTGCACAGAGGGCAGCCGGCAAACCTATCCGATGGAGTGCGGTGGACACAGCTGGTTCGCCGGGCAAATTTCAGACACTTCACGTCGCGCGGAGCCTTGACCATGTCCGGCCGAGCTGTTGCTCTCATTCCGAACACGGAAGTGAAGCCAAGCAGGTTTCAATCCGGTACGGGCAACCGTGTGGGTCGATGGTATTTGATCTGTGCCGAGGCAAAGGGCTGGTGTGCTTGGAAGGTTGGCCAGATTCAGCTGTCTGGTCTCGGCGTAGCCTCGGTCGTTCGGCGCCAGACGCGACCGACACCGTGGATACCCGGCCCTCGGCGATGTCGTAGCGTGCACGGCCGTGGTAGACGTCTACGCCGCCGCCCGGCGGATCATCGAAGCGGGCCTTGCCGCCGACGACTCGGCATTTACTCCTGGTCGTCCGGTCTGGACAGCTGAGTCGGCCGACCTGCTGGAGAAGTATTTCGTGCAGCGGCCGGACGCCGGCACCGGCAGTTTCACCAGGAAGCTGCGCGGGCAGCTCGACGGCGTACCGGCGACCGCAATCCAGCTGATGGCCGAGCTGATCTACCTGCATCTGCTGCTGCCCCGCGACCTGGGCGGGACCGTCAAACGCAAGGTGATCGGGGCTGCGTTGACGCTGCTGCCGGAACCGGTGCGGATCCCGGCCGATCTCGACGCGGTGCTCGACCACGGGCGGGTCAAAGCCGGCGTGGCCTACCTGACTCAGCGGGACCGGCAGATCGCCTGGCTGGTCCGGGTGCTCCAGGCGTGGAAGGCGTTGCCGCGCGACGAACAACGCCGCGCACTCGACGATCCGTGGAAGTTCCGCGAAATCCTCGACGGCGTGCCGATCAACGCCGCGTACAGCCAGCGGAACCTGCTGCTCAACCTGGCATTCCCGGATGTCTTCCCGGACATCGCGTCGAACAAGCACAAGAAGCTGATCGTCGCCGCCTTCACCCACCGGCTCACCACTCCGACCGGTGACGTCGAGCGTGACCTGGTGGCGATCCGTGACACCCTCAACGCCGAGTCACCCGACCAGACGGTGCACTTCTACCACCCGCCATGGGCGGACCGCTGGCTGCCGTCAGCGGTGGCGGCCGCCACCACCGGACAACGTGGCTGGCTGGTCCGCAGTGCCCGGGTGCACGGCCGCAACCTGCTCGACGACTGGCTCGCCGACGGATTCTGCTCCATCGGCTTCACTGAACGGCTCGACGGTGAGATCGCCGGCTCCAGGGCCCAGATTGTCGAACAGCTGCGGCAAGCCGCACCGGACCTGACTCCGATGCAGCGGGCCATAATGGCCGGTGTCCTCGACCGGTTCCACAACCAGATGAGCGAAGGGGACATCGTTGTCGCCGGTGACCGGCGTGGCCTCTACATCGGCGAGGTGACCGGCCCGGTCACCCGGGTCGCGTCCACCGATGACCTGTCCAATCTGCGCCGTGCCGTGCGATGGGCCAACCCGGCCGCACCGGCCGACCGCGACGAACTGTCCGACGCCGCCCGCAGCAAACTCGCCGGGTACCTCAGCGTCGCAGGCCTCGGCATGCACACCGCCGAGTTCGCCGCCCTCGCCGGCATCGGCGAGGGCGACGACGCCGACGGCGGGTCCGCCGACCTCGACGGCGAGGACGCGGCCGACTTGGCCGACCTGGCGGCCGAGCTGCCGGAGCCGACCACTGCACTCGCCGAACGGCTGTTCATCGACCGGGAGTGGCTGGCCGAGACCGTCGACCTGCTGCGGGAGAAGAAACAGATCGTGTTGTACGGGCCGCCCGGCACCGGCAAGACGTACCTGGCACAGGAACTCGCCCGCTTCCTCACCGGCGAGGCCGACAACGCGTACCGGCTGGTGCAGTTCCACCCGTCGTACGCGTACGAGGACTTCTTCGAGGGCTACCGCCCCCGGCCGGCCGACGACGGCAACGGCGTCGGCTTCTCCCTCGAACCCGGCCCGTTCAAACAGCTCGTCGAGGACGCCCGCGCCGACCCGGCGCAGCCGTACATCCTGATCATCGACGAGATCAACCGCGCCAACCTGGCGAAGGTCTTCGGCGAGCTGTACTTCCTGCTCGAATACCGCGACCGCAACATCGCCCTGCAGTACTCGCCCGGCGACGACTTCGACCTGCCGCCGAACGTCTACCTGATCGGCACGATGAACACCGCCGACCGGTCGATCGCCCTGGTCGACGCGGCGATGCGCCGCCGGTTCTACTTCCAGTCGCTGTTCCCCGGCGAGCCGCCGCTGGTCGACATGCTGCGCCGCTGGCTCGACGACCAACAGTTGCCGGCCAACCGGGCCGACCTGCTCGACGAGCTGAACCGCCGGATCGGCGACCGCGACGCCGCTGTCGGCCCGTCGTACCTGATGACGTCACGGGCCGCCACCGAAGACGGCCTGGCCAGGATCTGGAAGACCGCGATCCTGCCGCTGCTGGAGGAGCGCCACGTCGGCGACGGCGTCGACGTGCGCGCCCGCTACGGCCTGGACGTGTTGTGGAAGGCGCTCGCAGCCGGCAGCACCTCGGCGGCGACCCTGACGGCGGTCGAGCCGCCGGAGCCGGTCGAGGAGACCGGGGACGAACCCCAGTGAGGCTGCTCAGCCTGGGTGAACACCAGACCCGCGACTACGACCCGGTGCCGAAGGCCGTGGCCGAGGCCCTGGCCGCCACCGGCCTGGTCCGGGTCTCGGCCACCCTGGACGGTCGGCTGCGGCTGCGAGCCGGCTCCCGCGTCGGCGCGGTCCGCGTCCACGCGGGCCAGGCGGGCGCGGGTCAGGCCGGATCCGAGCCGGCCGTCGAGGTCCGGGTACGCCCGAAGCTGCCGATCGGTCGGCTGATGTGGCTGCTCGGGTACGCCGACGATCAGCGTGGCTGGCGCGACGAGCCGGTCGGGCTGGCCGAGGAGACCGACCTGGTGCCGGCCATGGCGGTCGCGTTCACCGCCGCCTGCTCGGCCGCGTTCGCCGCCGGGGTGCTGCAGGGCTACCAGGTACGTGAGGAGGCGTTGCCGGTGCTGCGGGGCCGGATCCGGGAGGCCGACCAGGTCCGGCGTCGACTCGGCTTCGCCCCGCCGCTGGAGGTCCGCTACGACGACTACACGGTCGACATCACCAAGAACCGGATCCTGCTGGCAGCTGCCCACCGGCTGCAGCGGCTGCCCGGCGTACCGGCAGTGACCCGGCACGCCCTGCACCGGATCGTCGCCGCGCTCGCCGACGTTACCCCGCTGCCGGCTGGGGCAGTGTCGCCGGTGACCCGGGTCGACCGGCTGACCGCCCGTTACCAGCCGGCGCTGCGGCTGGCCCGGCTGATCCTGGCCGGCAACAGCGTCGAACAGCCGCCAGGCCCGTTCGCCGCCACCGGCTTCGTCTTCGACCTCAACGCGGTCTTCGAAAGCTGGCTCACCGCCATGCTGCGCGACAGCATCGAGTCCCGGTACGGCGGCCGGCTGCGCGCCCAGCACCAGTCGCACCTGGACACCGGGCGGCGGATCGGGCTGCGACCCGACATCACCTGGTGGGACGGGTCGTCGTGCCGGGCGGTGGTGGACGCCAAGTACAAGCCGACCGCGTGGGGCAAACCCGGTGAGACCGCCGGGCCGGGCCGTCCGCCGAACAGCGACGTCTACCAGATGCTGGCGTACTGCACGACGTACGGGCTGGCCCGGGGCCATCTGGTGTACGCCGCCGGCGGTCCGACGTCCGGCAGCTACCAGTTGGCCGGTTCGGGAATCCGGGTCGACGTACACCCGGTCGACCTGTCCGCGCCGATCGCCGAGATCCGTCAGCGGATTCACGCCCTCGGCACGGCCGTCGCCGAGCCGGCCGGATAGCCGCTTTGATCCACTTCGGCTGATCGACGCGACACGCCGAACCACTGTCTGAACAACCGCAGTGGATCACTTGCGCGCGACGGAGGAGCGGATATCCGGTTGCTGGCGGCTGAGACGATCATCCGGTGCCGCACTCCACCGCCGAACTGCTCGCTGCCCTCGACCCGCTGACCCACCACGCCCGGATGTCCGCCCTGGCCGGGCACGCCCGCCGGCTGGCCGCCACCGGAGACCTGCCCGCCGTACTCGCCGACCTGACCGGCGGCGACGCCCACCAGCGGTTCCTCGGGCTCACCATGGCGGTGATCGTCGGTGACCAGGCGACGGTGCGGGCCGGCTTCAGCGACCCGGACCGCCGGCTGCGGGCGGTCGCGGTCACCGCGTACCTGCGCTCCGGCTGGGCCGACCCCGACGAGGTGGCGGCGCTGCTGCACGACGCCCCGGCCGACCTGCGGCGCACCGCGTACCGGGCGCTGCGCGCGGCCC
>NZ_JBSWXD010000119.1:0-21294 GCF_056160425.1 Micromonospora sp. ABR4_055 | reverse complement strand
GCGTCAGCCTCACCTCGCGGCTCCGGCAAGGGAAGGCCGTCGAGCATGAGACTGCCTCCGGCGCTGGCCACAGGATGTGACCAGCGCCGGAGGCTGGATAGGTGATTCTGGATAGGTGAGGCGTACGGTCAGTGCTTGTCGGCGCAGCACGGGGTCGGGTCGGGCAGCTCGAACGGCCCGATCCGCCCCGGTCCGACCGGAGTGGTGATCAACGTGAGCACTCCGTTGATCCACTGCGGCCGGACGAAGTCCCGGGTCTGCACCGGCGTCTCCGGCTCCGGAACCGCGCCGCCGAGCATGATGACCTGCTCGATCGCGCTGAGTTCGAGCAGCTCCGCGACGGTGAGTGTGCCGACCAGACGGTCGACCCCGGGGTAGCGCACTGCCCGCCCGGACCGGCCGGCCCGGTGTTCGTCGGCGGCGAGCTCCGCCGCCGGGACCAGATCGGCCGGGGTGGCGGGCAGGTCGGGCAGCCCGTCGGGGGCGGCCAGGCTGATCGCCACGTGTGGCCTCGGTGTCCGCACCAGATGGGTGCAGGCGACGAGGTCGGGCAGGTCGGCCACGCCGACGACGTCGTGCAGCCAGTGTTCGGCGGCGGCGTCGTCGGCGTGCCCCAGGCTGATTCCGATGACTGTCACGGCGGTGGCGGTCAGGATGGCAGGACCCAGATCGGGTTGCCGTAGAACCACAGGTCCAGCCACGGGTCGGCGTCGCCGAGCACGTCCATCGCCGGGCCGTGCGGGTCGACCGCCGCACCTATCAGACCGGGCGCGCTGCGGTTGCCGTCGGTGCCGCGGACCCGGACGTACATCGGTCGGTCCACCCGGCCCAGCGGGTAGCTGAACGACACCCGCTTGCGGCCCGGCTGCACCTCGAACGAGGCGGCGACCCGGGTGGTCGGGGCGGTGAAGGCGTCCTGGTCGGTGACCGGTCCGGTGACGTCGCCGACGATCAGGTCCACCCGAGCCAGCTTTGGCACGAACTGCGCCCAGTTCGGCACGGTCGCCAGATCGATGTCGAGGGTCACCACGACCGACGTACCACTCTTGATCTTCAACGTACCGCCGAGGGTAGCACCGGCACCCGGCCGCTGGTCGTTGAGCCGGCGGACCCGCATGCCCAAGCCCCGGATCAGACCGCCGTGGTCGACCCAGACCCGGCCGGCCCGGATGGCGTCCATCACGGCGCGGTAGCCGAACGCCTGCGCGCCGACGTGGGTACGGCTGTACTGGCCCGGCCAGAAGTCACCGGCGGTGGTGATCAGCGGCCCGTACACCGGGTCGTTGTACTTGCCGTTGGCGTTGAAGTCGCTGTCCGGCCCGCGCATCGACGTACCCAGGTAGTTGATGTGCGAGTCGGAGTTGGCGCTGATCCACCACGGCTTGCCCTCGGCGAGCAGGCTGTCCCACAGCCCGCCCACGGTGGAGGTCATCCAGTCGAACCCGCCCCAGGTGCGGTAGCTCTCCAACGGGTAGCCGGGGAACGACGCCGCCGACGGGCTGCCCTCGTAGTAGCCGCGACCACGACCCGGGCCGTTTGGTGCCGGCAGGCTGGAGGCCTGGTGACCGGGCGCGCCCTCCATACCGACCGCCACGGTCGGGTCGGCGTCGCGCCAGGCCCGCACCTCGTGCGGCGAGTCGACGCCCCGCCGGGACGGGTGGTTGGCCAGGAACAGCGCACCGCCGATGCGGCGCCGGCGCACCTCGTCACCGAGGAACTTGATGCCGGCGATGGCGAGCGCCTCGTTGGCCGGGCTCGGGTTGCTGGTGCCGGTCACCGAGCCGTCGTAGTCGGTCTCGAACTGCTTGAGTACGGCGACCTCGTTCGGCCCCGGCTGGACGAAGACCGTGCCGTGCTCGGCGGATGGGATGTTCCACTCCAGGCCCTGGTAGATCAGCAGGTCCTTGATTTCCTTGCGGGTTTCGACGATGTCCGGGTTGACCTTTTCCACGCCGATACGGGAGTGGGTGGCGTTGCCGTGGTCGGTGATGACGATCCAGTCCAGACCGTACGCGCGGGCGTGCTTGGCCTGGTCGACCACCCGGTACATGGCGTCCGAGCTGTACTGGGTGTGGATGTGGTGGTCGCCGGCCAGCCAGACGAACTCGCCGTCGTTGGCCTGGCCACCGCCGGTGCCGCCGCTGTGGTCGTTGGCCGGTGCGGCGTGCGCGGCGTGTCCGCCGGCCAGCACCGACGACGCGGCCGCGCCGGCTCCGAGCAGCCCGGCGTTGCGCAGGAAGGTACGCCGGGACGCCTCGGTCGGCGACAGTTCGGCGTCCGGCACCGACAGGTCGAGCGGTGCCGGTACGTCGGCACCGCTCGCTGCGTGGTCGTGGTGGTGATGGTGGTGGTGGTGTCCCATCCCTGTTCCGCCTCCCAGATCAACTTTTGTCGCGGTCAATCTCGTGGAGGTGGGGAAACAGCAGGCGACGTGCTGCCGTCGTTGCGGCGCACGTGTCGTGAAGGTGTTGCCATGTATGCATCTGTGGCATCTGGCGTGACCTGCTGATCTTTGTGCCGGGGGGTGGCCGGGCCAGGATCAGCCGATCACCGGGCGGAAGACCCCGGCGGCGAGACTGACCGCCAGCGACCCTCCGGCTGCGATCGCGGCACCGGCGACCAGAGCCGCGTCGGCCGCCCCGAACCGTTGCCGCCGGGCGCTGGTCCGGGGGATGCCGGCGTCGAACCCCCGGGCGTCCATCGCGGTGGCCAGCCGGGTGCCCCGGCGGATCGCCAGGACCAGCAGCCCGAAGGCGGTCGCCGCGAACAACCGGAGCCGGCGCACCGGGTTGCGGCCCGCGTCGATGCCCCGGGCCCGGCGGGCCATCGCCAGCAGCTGCCACTCGGCGGCCAGCATCGGCACCAGCCGGAACGCGGCGAGCGCCCCGATCGCGAACCGGGGCGGGGCCTTGACGTTCTGCACCAGGGCGTCGGCCAGGTCGGTCGGGTCGGTGGTGGCGAAGACCAGCACCCCGGGCAGCGCCACGGCCAGCAGGCGCAACGCCAGCCCGAGTGCGGTGACCAGTACGCCGCTGGTGACCAGCACCGGGCCGGCGGCGAGCAGCACCGGGCCGGTCCGTTCGGCGGCGAACAGCGTCAGGGTGACCAGCACACCGGCGGCGCTCAGCAGCAGCGGCGCCATTCGGCGCAGCAGGGCACGGTAGCCCAGCCCGAACAGCGGGACCACGGCGAGCTCGACGGCGATCGCGACGGCCGGCGCCAGCGGGTCCAGGGTGGCCAGCAGCAGCACCGAGAAGACCAGCGCGGCGGCGAGCTTCGCCACCGGGTTGCGGCGGGCCAGCGGCGCCGTCTTCTTGGTGCCGTCCGGTTCGCCGATCACTGGGTCAGCCGCCGGCCGGCTCACAGGGTCAACCGCCGGTCGGCGAGGGCGGCGACGAGGTCGACGTCGTGGGTCACCGTCACGATCCCGTGCCCGGCGTCGCGCAGCTCACCGAGCAGCGCGACCAGTTCGAGCCAGGTGCGCCGGTCCTGGCCGAACGTCGGCTCGTCGAGCACCAGCAGGCGGGGCGCGGTGGCCAGGGCGGTCGCCACACTCAGCCGCCGCGCCTCACCACCGGACAGGGTGTACGGGTTGGCAGCCGCCAACCGGTCCAGCCGCAGCCGGTGCAGCAACTCGTCGACCACCGGCGCGACGGCCGACTCCGGCAGCCCGCAGCGGCGCGGGCCGAGGGCCAGCTCGTCGGCCACCGTGGTGGCAACGAACTGGTGCTCCGGGTTCTGGAACACGTTGCCGATCCGGCGGACCAGCTCCGGTGCCTGCCACCGGTGCGGGGCCGGGCCGACCCGGCCGTCGCCGGTCAACGCGGCGGTGGCCCGGACCGCTCCGTCGGTGGCCGCGACCAGCCCGCCGAGCAGCAGGGCCAGCGTGGTCTTGCCGGCGCCGTTGGGCCCCAGCACGGCCAGTGCCTCGCCGCCGCGTACCGGCACCTCGTCGGCGAGCGGGGCGAGCCGGGGCACCAGCCCGACCCGGTCGGCGATCAGCAGCGGCTCACCGGCCGGGGCGGCGGAACCACCGCGCTGCGGCAACGGCTGGTCCGGCACCCAGACACCGTCGGCGGCCAGTTGCCCGCCGTACCGGTCGAAGATCTCGTCCGGCTTGCCGTCGGCCCGCACGCCGCCACCGGCGGACAGCACCACCACCCGGTCGACCAGCGGCAGCGCCTGCGCCACCCGGTGCTCGACGATCACCAGCGTGGTGTCCCGGTCCCCGTCGAGCGCCCCGGCGACGGCGTCGCGGACCAGGTCGGCGCCGGCCGGGTCGAGGTTCGCGGTCGGTTCGTCCAGCAGCAGCAGACCCGGCCGCAGGGCGAGCGCCCCGGCCAGGGCCAGCCGCTGCTGCTCGCCGCCGGACAGCGCGGCAGTCGGCCGGTCCCGGCCGTAGCGGAAACCGACCCGCGCCAGCGCGGCGTCCACCCGTGGCCAGATCTGCTCGGCCGGCACCCCCCGGTTCTCCAGCCCGAACGCCACGTCGTCGCCGCTGCGCGCCATGACCAGCTGGCTCTGCGGGTCCTGGAAGACGATGCCGACCCGCTCGCGGGCCTTGCGCGGGTCGAGCCCGTCGACGGTGACGGTGCCGGCCTGCTCGCCCGAGTCGGCCGGCAGCAACCCGGCGATCGCCGCCAGCAGCGTGCTCTTGCCGGCCCCCGACGGCCCGAGCAGTAGGACCCGTTCGCCGGCGTCGACGCTCAGCTCGACGTCACGGACCGCCCAGGCCCGGCGGCCGGCGTGCCGCCAGCCGAACCCGCGCAGCTCCAGCCGGCTCACGACCCGGCCGGCCCTGGCCGGGTCACACCGTGGTGCGGTCGCGGCCGGCGGGGAACCGGTCGAGCACCCCGGTGCGGGCCAGTGCCCGGGTCAGCGCCACGCTGCCGGCACCGGCCAGCACGATCGCGCTGACCACAGTGACGATGAAGATCGGAATCCGGAAACTGACCAGGTCGTACGGCGCGTAGTAGCGGATCTGGTCGAAGATCGCCGCGCCGAGCCCGGCGGTGGCCCCGGCGGTCAGCGCCACCGGCAGCCGGAACGAGCGGTACGCCACCGCCAGGAACACCAGCTCGGCACCGACCCCCTGGGCCAGCCCCTGCACGATCACCACGGCACCCCACTGGCTGCCCAACGCCGCCGAGACGACCGCTGCGACCAGCTCGCAGAACAGCGCGGCCCCCGGCTTGCGGATCACCAGCGCGCCGAGCACAGCCGGCACCAGCCACACCCCGTACAGCACTGCCTGAGCGGGCGGGAAGAAGGTGAACGCGGCCTCGGTGGCGGTCCAGATCAGTCCCCACAGCCAGAAGACCACCCCGAACGCGACCGCGATCACCGAGGCGACCACGATGTCGACGGTCCGCCAGCTACGGTCGGCGGGCATAGATTGCTGCGTCATACGTCGCTCCAACTCCCTGCGCTGGCATTACCCAGATCAGGTTCGAGGGTCTGCGGGACTCCCCGCACTCTCAGCGCTGTGTGCGCTCCCCTGTGGGACATCAGGTTGTGCCACTGACGCTAGCACCGGTGGCACCGCACCGACAGTGGTCGAGTCCCGGTGTGGTGGCGGGCACCCCTGCGCGGGTTATCGTGAACTGCCCGCCTTCACACCAGCGAGGGGACCAGCCCGCCGTGACCGCTGCCGATCGCACCGCGACGCGTCGGACGCGCCCAGGCGACGACATCGACTGGGCCGCGCCGGCCGACGACGACCTGCCCGGGTCCGGCGGCGGCGCCGGACCGCCCGGTGGCCCGCGTCCGCCCCGACGCCGACTGTTCGGTGACCGGGTCGGCTCGGTGGAGGTGCTCGCCTTCCTGCTGATCGGGCTGGTGATCTTCCGCGAGCCGTTGGCCAACCTGATCTCCGACCCCCGGCTGCAGACCTGGACCACGGTCTTCGTGTCGGTGATGGTCCAGGCGATGCCGTTCCTGGTCTTCGGGGTGGTGCTCTCCGCGGTGATCGCGGTCTTCGTACCCAGGTCGTTCTGGGCGAAGGCGCTGCCGAAACACCCGGCGCTGGCGGTGCCGGTGGCCAGCGCCGCCGGGGTGGTGTTGCCCGGCTGCGAGTGCGGTTCGGTGCCGATCGCCGGGTCGCTGATCCGGCGGGGCGTCGCGCCGGCCGCCGCGTTGGCCTTCCTGCTCGCCGCCCCGGCGATCAACCCGATCGTGCTGGTGGCCACGGCGGTCGCCTTCCCGAACAACCCCGAGATGGTCGTCGGCCGGGGTGTCGCCAGCCTGCTCGTCGCGGTCGTGATGGGCTGGCTGTGGCTGCGGCTGGGTCGCACCGACTGGATCCGCCTGCCGCACCGCCCCGACCTGGACGACCTGTCCCGGGCGCGGGCGTTCTGGGCGGCGGTCCGGCACGACATCATGCACGCCGGCGGTTTCCTGGTGATCGGCGCGATGGCCGCCGCCAGTATCAACGTGCTGGTGCCGGAGCGCTGGTTGCAGACCCTCGCCGACAATCCGGTGCTGTCCATCCTGGCGCTCGCCGCACTCGCCGTGCTGTTGTCGATCTGCTCCGAGGCGGACGCCTTCGTCGCGGCCTCGTTGTCGCAGTTCTCGCTCACGTCACGGCTGGTCTTCCTGGTCGTCGGCCCGATGGTCGACCTGAAACTTGTCTCGATGCAGGCCGGCACGTTCGGGCGCAGATTCGCGTACCGGTTCGCTCCGGCGACATTCCTGATCGCCATCGTGGTGGCGGTCGCGGTGGGGACGGTGCTGCTGTGAACAAACAGGCTCAAGGTGTGGTGCTGCTGCTGCTCGGTGGCGCGGTGGTCCGGGCCAGCGTCACCGACATGTACCTGCGGTACGTCAAGGAGGCGCTGCAGCCGTTCCTGATCGTCGCCGGCCTGCTGCTGATCGCCGCAGCGGTCATGACGCTCTGGCACGACCTGCGGCGTCGGTCGACACCGGCGCCCGCCGTCGTTGCGCATTCCGGGCACGATGCGCATTCCGGGCCCGGCGACGCCGCCGACGACGGGCATGGCCACGCCCATCACGAGCCGAGGGTGGGCTGGCTGCTGATCCTGCCGGTGCTCGGGCTGCTGCTGGTCGCCCCGCCGGCGCTGGGTTCGTACGCCGTCGCGCAGGCCGGCACCGCGTTGAGCAGCGAGCAGGCATCGTCGGACTATCCGCCGTTGCCGGACGGCGATCCGGCCGAGATCAGCGTGCTCGACTACGCCTCCCGGGCGATCTTCGACGAGGGCCGGTCGCTGGACGGGCGCAACGTACGGCTCACCGGCTTTGTCACCGACGGCCCGGACGGTGAGCCGATGTTGGCCCGGATCGTACTGTCCTGCTGCGCCGCCGACGGCCGGCCGATCAAGGTCGGGATGGACGGCAGCGCTCCGACCGGGCTGCCGGCGGACACCTGGATCGAGGTGGTCGGTCGGTACAGCGACCGGATCGGCACCGACCCGGTGAACGGGGCCAGCATCCCCTATCTGGCGGTCGAGTCGTGGCAGCAGATCGACGCCCCCCGGCAGCAGTACGAGTAGAGGTTTCCCGCTGCGGGGTCCGGGGCACATTGCCGATCGCCGTTCGAGCGTGGGCGGTTCGGCAGGAGGACGAGCGGACGTGGACCGGGAGACTGAGAAGGAACGCTGGCAGCGCAACTTTTCCGATCTTTTGCAGGAGCTGAGGGTCGCCCAGACCGGGGTGCAAATCCTCTTCGCGTTCCTGCTGACCCTGCCGTTCAGCAGCGGTTTCCCCGACACGAACGGGTTCCAACGGGACGTGTACGTGGTGGCGCTGCTGGCGGCGGCGGCCGCCGCCGCGTTGATCATTTCGCCGGTGGCGTTCCACCGGGCGCTCTTCCGACGTGGCCGCAAGCCGGAACTGGTCCGGTTCGCCCACCGGATGGCCAGCGGCGGTCTCAGCCTGATGCTGGTCGCCATGGTCAGCTCGGTGCTGCTGGTCACCGACTTCATCCTGCCCCGACCGGTCGCCTTCGTGCTCAGCGGCCTCACCGGGGTGTGGTTCCTGATCTTCTGGGCGGCCCTGCCCTTCGTGCACCGTGGCTGGCTGGACGGCGACGATGAGGACGAGGACGACGAGGACGAGGACAGCGACGGTGGTGCCGGGCGCGGCGGCCGGTCAGCGTCGGCCACGTAGGCCCAACGCCCGCAGCTCCAACTCCGCCAACGCGTCGGTGACCGCCGGGTCGCCCCGCCGCCACCCAGCGGCGACGTCCGGTCCGAGCGCGGCGATGGTGCCGAGCGGGCGGGTGGTCAGCGCCCGCAACGCCAGCAGATCCGACCCGGCCGGTACGCCGCGCAGTCGGGCCGCCGCGCTCGCCCGCCGGATCCAGCGCACCCGCAACGGCAACCAGCCGAACAGCACCAGACCCAGCGGAAAGACCAGCATCGTGGCGGCCAGCACCAGGGCCAGCTCACCGACCAGGTCCTGCTGCTCCTGCCCGGCGGCGGCGACCGAACGGGCCGCCCCGGCGGCCTGCTCGAACGGCCCGGTCAGCTCGTCGCCGACCAGTGGCACCCGGCCGACCCGGCTGCCGACGTCGGCGAGGTTGTCGGCCAGCCCGGTGCCGGCGTTCTCTAATGTCCGACCAGCGTCGGCCAGCTCACCGACCCGGTCATGCAGCCAGCTGGCGGCACGGATCCACAGGTAGACCCAGACGACGACGATCAGGTCGGTGGCGAGTTGCCGGCCGGCGCGCGGAAAACGGTCGGCGTAGATCTGCATACGCACAGCGTGCCGTACGAGGACCGGAACCGCGTATACGCGGTCACGTCTTCGGGGTACGCCGGGCGGCGCATTTCGGGCAGGTCCCGAAGATCTCCATCGTATGGCTGACTCCGATGTAGCCGTGCTGCGCCGCGATCCGTTCCGCCCAGCTTTCCACCGCCGGCCCGGCCACCTCGACCGCGCTGCCGCACGAGCGGCAGACCAGATGATGGTGGTGGCCCTGGCTGCACCGCCGGTACAGGTGCTCGCCGCCAGGTGGACGCATCACGTCGACCTCGCCGGAGTCGGCCAGCCCCTGCAACGTCCGGTAGACCGTGGTCAGACCGACCCGGTCGCCCCGCTGACGCAGCATGGCGTGCAGCTCCTGGGCGCTGTGGAAGCCGGCGAGCTCGTCGAGGATGGCGCTGACCGCGCTGCGTTGCCGGGTGTTGCGCACCGCCGAGGGCTCTGCGGTGCCGGGCGTGGTGTCTCCAGTCCTCATCAAGGCCTCCGGGACGTGTTCTGACCGGGCCGGTGCCGGCGGCTGCTCACCGGACCTCCCGGGCATGACTGACAGCGTCCGCGACGATATGCGCGACGTGTTCGTCGACCAGCGCGTAAGCGATCTCCCGGCCTCGCCGGGAGCCGTGCACCACGCCTGCGCCCCGCAGCACCCGCAGATGCTGGGACACCAGCGGTTGCGGCGCGCCGAGCTTCTGCACGAGTTCGTGGACACACCGTTCGCCCTGGGCGAGCTCGGTCACGATGGCCACCCGCAGCGGGGCCGAGAGTGCGCGCAGCAACTCGCTGGCGCTCTCGTACCCGTCGTAGCCGTTGGCCATCGTCACCCCGCAACGGTAACCAATACCGGAGGCGGATCGGCAGGCAGGCGGCTCAGCGGTGCTCGTTGCCGGGTCTGTACCAGGTCAGACGGGACGATCCGGGACCATCTCGGCGGGACGGTCCAGGACCACCTCGGGCGGTTCGACCTCGCGGGGCTGCCGGCGGTGGACGGCCAGCGTGCCGGCGCGGCGGCGCAGCAGCCGCCACGTCCCGGCGCCGACGGCGGTGGCCGCGAAGGCAGCGATCGCCAGGATCACGATGGTCGCGCCCATCGCGGTGTCGGCGGTTCCGGCCAGCCACACCCCGCCGCCGGCGGAGGCCGTACCGATGATCATCGCCATCGCCATGGTGCTGCGGAAACCCCGGGTGATCTGCTGGGCGGTCGCCACCGGGACCACCATCAGCGCGCTGACCAGCAGCAGGCCGACCGCCCTCATGGCGATGGTGACGGTCACCGCGGTGGTCACCGCGATCAGCAGGTTGAGGGTGCGCACCGGCAGGCCGGAGACCCGGGCGTACTCCTCGTCGTGACAGATGGCGAACAGCGCCGGCCGCAGCAGCAGCATCGCGGTCAGCACGACTGCGGCCAGCACCACGATCACCCACAGGTCCTCGACCGAGGCGGTGGTGAGCGAGCCGAAGAGGTACGCCATCAGGTTGGCGTTGCTGCGGTCGCCGGCCAGCCCGACCAGCATCACCCCGCCGGCGATGCCGCCGTAGAAGAGCAGGGCCAACGCCATGTCGCCGGAGGTACGCCCGCGTTCGCGCAGCAGCTCGATGGCGACCGCGCCGACTGCGGCGGCGATTACGGCGGTGAGCACCGGGGAGCGGTCCAGCAGCAGACCGACGCCGACGCCGGTCAGCGCCACGTGGCCGACGCCGTCGCCGATCAGCGACATCCGACGCTGCACCAGGTAGATGCCGAGGGCCGGGGCGGCCAGGCCGATGACCAGGGCCCCGATCAGGGCCCGGATCATGAACTCGTACTGGAAGATGCTCATGTGGTCCACATCTGGGCCGGCTCCACCGCGGCGTGCGGGTGGACGTGGTCGTGTCCGGGGTCCGCGTGGTGGCCGGCCGGCGCAGGCACCGCGCCGTCATGCACCACCTCGCCGTGGTGCAGCACCACGGCCCGGTCGATCAGCGGCTGCAGCGGACCGAGCTCGTGGGCGACGAGGAGCACCGTACCGTTGCCGGCCAGGAACGCGCCGAGTGCCCGGGCAAACGCCTCCTGGCTGGCCGCGTCGACCCCGGCGGTGGGTTCGTCGAGCACCAGCAGTTCCGGTTCGCCGGCCAGCGCGCGGGCGATCAGCGTCCGTTGCTGCTGACCGCCAGAGAGCGTGGCCACCGGATCCCGGGACCGGTCGGCGAGGCCGACGGCGCTCAGCGCCGCGGCGACGGCCGTCCGGTCGGCGGCACCGGGCGGTCGCAGTACGCCGCGACGGGCCAGCCGACCGGAGGCGACCACCTCGCCGACGGTGGCCGGTACGCCGCTGCCGGCACCGAGCCGTTGTGGGACGTAGCCGATCCGGTGCCACTGCCGGAACCGCGTCGCCGGCACCCCGAACAGGTGCACCGAGCCGCTGCGCAGCGGCACCAGCCCGAGTGCCGCGCGGATCAGGGTCGACTTGCCGGAACCGTTGGCGCCCAGCAGCGCGACGACCTCACCGCTGGTCACGGTGAGGTCGACGGAGCGCAGGACGGTGCGGTTGTCGTAGCCGACCGCTCCGCGCGATACCTGGACGACGCTGGTGGTCACGAACATCCCAGGGCGGCGGTCAGATTGTTAAGATTGTTGTGCATCACCGAAAAATAGTCTCCGTCGGCGTCTGGCTGCAGTCCCTCGATCGGATCGAGCACTGCAGTCTCGGCACCGGTCTCGTCGGCGATGGTCTCGGCGACGCTCGGGCTGACCAGCGTCTCGAAGAAGATCGTCGTCGCCTGGTGCTCCCGGGCCTCCTCGATCACCTCGGCGAGGCGCTGCGGGGTCGGCTCGTCCTCCGGGCTCAACCCGGTGATCCCGATCTGGTCGAGCTGGTAGCGGGCTGCCAGGTAGCCGAAGGCGGCATGACTGGTGATGATCTCCCGGCGCTCGCAGTCGGCCAGCCGCTCGGCGTACTCGGCGTCCAGGGCCTCCAACTCGGTGCGCAGCGCGGCGGCACGCTCGGTGTAGTCGGCGGCGTGGTCCGGGTCGACGGCGGCGAGACGCTCGGCCAGCGCGTCACCGACGGTGGCGAACCGGGTGGGGTCCAGCCACAGGTGCGGGTCCTTCGCGCCGGTCTCCTCGGCGTGGTCGTCCGCCTCGTCGGCGTGGTCCGCCTCGTCGTCGGCGTGCTCGTCGTCGTCGGCGTGCTCGTCTTCGTCGGCGTGGTCCGCCTCGTCGTCGGCGTGCTCGTCTTCGTCGCCGTGGTCGTGGCTGTGACCACCGTCGGTGGCGTCCAGCAGCGGCTCGACCTCCACCACGTCGAATGCGTGGTCACCGGCCTCCTGCTCGACCGCGGCATCGACGGCGGGCTGGAAGTTACTCAGGTAGACGACCAGGTCCGCGTCGCTGACCTCGCCGACCTGCCGAGGGCTGAGCTCCAGGTCGTGCGGCTCCGCTCCGGGGGGCGCGAGACCGGTAACCGTGACGGCGTCGCCGCCGATCCGTTCGGCCAAAAACTGCAAGGGGTAGAAGGCGGCTACCACGCCGACCGTGGTGTCGCCGGCGGACCCGTCGCCGCCGTCCTGGGCGCAGGCGGCGGTGCTGCCCAGGGCCAGCAGGGCACCTGCGGTGGTGGCGACGGTACGACGGAAGAGGTGGCTGTGCATCAGGCAACTGTCCGTGGCGACGATAATGATTGTCAAAAACGCATGGTTGCATGATTCGCTGCCGCCTGGACGAGCGGTCTGAGCAGGGCTAGAAGATCTTGGCGAGGGCGACCGCCACGAGCAGGGTGAGCGCCACCAGGCGGAACATTCGTCCAGCCGCCGGCACCGCCGGCCAGCTGCTACGTAGCAACCAGACCAGCCCGGCGGCCAACAGCAGCAGCGCCGCCGCGCCGACGATGCCCGGTGCGAAGAGCCCGACCAGGACGAGCGCCAGGGCGGTGAGAAACGCCCCGGTCGGGCTGATCCGCCCGGGGCGGACCGGCGGCGACGGTTGCGTAGGCTGCATCCGACCGACTCTAGTCAGGAGGGGACTCGACGTGCTGGTGGTCAACCGGTTCGCCGTGCCGGAGGCGGACACGCCCGGCTTCGTCGATCGCGCCCGGGCCGCGTTGCGTGCCCTGGCCGGCCGCCCGGGGTACCGGCGCGGCGCACTGACCCGCGCGCTGGAGGACCCGCTCCGCTGGTGCCTGGTCACCGAATGGGAGTCAGTGGGCACCTACCGGCGGGCGCTCGGTTCCTTCGAGGTGAAGGTGGACGCGACGCCGCTGCTCGCCGAATCGCTCGACGAGCCGTCCGCGTACGAGGAACTGGTCACCGCCGGGCCCGGAGAAGAACCCGCAGCCCACACCAGTGACCGGGCGGCGGAGCCGGAACGGTGAGCCGGCGGGCACTACCCTTTGCCCCATGACCGATCCCGGACCGGCGCAACCGCGCCCGCCGTCCGCCGTGCCCGACGAGGCGTCCCCGTGGCAGGCACCCTCGCCGTGGGCTCCGCCGGACCGCCAGCCGCCGCCGCAGCCTGCCGCGACCGGACAGTCTGAGGCCGCACCGGACGCCACGCCGGCTGCTGGCTCGGTGACCCCGGTGCCCGGCCCGGCGACTACGGTGCCTGGTCCGGTGACCCCGGTGCCGGCCGGCCCCGGGGCCGCGCCGCCGTTCGCCGCTCCGCCGGCCGAAGGCCGCACCGCGCGGGTCTGGATCGGGCTGGGCGTCGCGGCACTCGCGCTGCTTCTGTGCTGCGGTGGTGGCACCGTCGCATTGGTCGGACTGATCGTCACCGGCGCCGAAGCGATCGACGAACAGGCCCGGATCGCGGTCGGCGACTACTTCGAAGCGGTGAGTCAGCAGGACTTCGGCGCCGCGTACGACATGCTCTGCGCCGAGGCGCAGAGCCGTGAATCGGCCAGCGAATTCGCCCGACGACTCGCCACGGAGCCGGAGATCACCGCCTACGAGGTCGGTCAGGTCTCGGTCACCAGCCGGATCGTCGTACCGGTGGAGGTCGACTACGCCCAAGGCGGCGAGGACACCCTGCGGGTGTCGCTCAACCAGGACACCGGCACCGGTGAGCTAGAGGTCTGCGGCGTCGAGGGGTAGCCTCCGAACATCTGCCAGATCAGCCCGTCCGCACATCCCCGCCGGCCGCCAGCCGGTGTAGGAGCAGCGCATGCCAGCCGACCGCATCGACGCCGTGGCCAGTCTCGCCCACCGGCGTGGTTTCGCGTTCCCGTCTGGTGAGGTCTACGGCGGCCAACCGGTCGCCTGGGACTACGGGCCACTCGGCGTGGAGCTCAAGGAGCATGTCCGCCGGCAGTGGTGGCGCACGGTGGTGCAGCACCGCGACGACGTCGTCGGCCTCGACGCGGCGGTCATCCAGGCGAGGCCGGTGTTCACTGCGTCCGGCCTGCTCGACGCCTACACCCAGACCCGGGTCCGGTGCCGGGCCTGCGACCTCACCCAACCGCTGGACCGGATCGTCGAGGCGTTCACCGTACGCCGGGAACAGCCGGCTGCCGCACTCGCCGAGCTCGCCTGTCCGAGCTGCGGCAGCCGGGGCAGCCTCACCGACCCGCAGCAGGTCAGCGGCCTGATCGAGGTCTCGCCGGACCGTCCGGGGCCACCACCGGACCGGTACTACCTGCGGCCGGAGGCGGCACCGGGCACCTTCGTGAACTTCGCCAACGTGATGATCGCCGCCCGCAAGAAGCCGCCGTTCGGCATCGCCCAGGTCGGCCGGGTCTTCCGCAACGTCGTCGGCCCCGGCGAGTTCCTGCTGCGCGGTCACGAGCGGGAGCGGATGGAGCTGGAGTACTTCGTCGAGCCCGGAACCGACGACGACTGGCTGGAGTACTGGGCACAGCAGCGGTGGGACTGGTACGTCGACCTGGGTCTCGCGCCACAGCAGTTGCGCCGTACCGAGGTGCCCCTCGCCGGCCTGCCGCAGCATGCCAAGCGGATCGTCGAGATCGAATTCCGGCTCGGTGGTGCCTATCAGGAATTCGTGGTGCTGGAAGGGATCACGAACCGCGCCGACTACGATCTGACCGCCCATGCCAAGCATTCCGGGGCCGACCTTTCCTATTTCGACCAGGACCGGGGTGAGCGGTGGGTGCCGTACGCGATCGAGCCGGCGGCGGACCTCACCGCGACGGTCTTCGCTCTGCTGCTGGCGGCGTACGACGAGGACGAGGCACCGAACACCAAGGGCGGCGTCGACAAGCGGACCGTGCTCCGTCTCGATCCACGGATCGCCCCGGTCAAGGTGGCGGTGCTGCCGCTGTCGCGCAACGCCGACCTCTCGCCGAAGGCACGTGACCTGGGTGCCGCGTTGCGGCGCCGCTGGATGGTCGAGTTCGACGATTCGCAGGCCATCGGTCGCCGCTACCGGCGTCAGGACGAGATCGGTACGCCGTACTGCGTCACGGTCGACTTCGAGACGCTGACCGACGACGCGGTCACCGTGCGGGACCGGGACACCATGGCGCAGCAGCGGGTGTCACTGGACCAGGTCGAGCGGTACCTGCTGGAGCGGTTGCCGCCCAGCTGACCCCCCACCCGGAGCGGTTGCCGACCGGCTGACCCCCACCCGGGTCCGGCGCCGGGTGGGTCCGTGGAATCCTGGACGGCGTGTCTGTCACCGCGTCCCGGCCGGCCGGTGGGTCCGCGCCGGCCCTGCCGCCGCTGCCGCTCGGCCGCCACCAGGTGTGGCCGCCGGTGGTCCTGGCACCGATGGCCGGGATCACCAACGTCGCCTTCCGCCGGTTGTGCCGTGAGCAGGGCGGTGGGCTGTACGTCTGCGAGATGATCACCACGCAGGCGCTGGTCGAGCGCAATCCGAAGACGCTGCGGATGATCGCGTTCGCGCCGTCCGAACGCCCCCGGAGCCTGCAGCTGTACGGGGTCGATCCGCAGGTCACCGCAGCCGCGGTGCGGATCGTGGTGGAACGTGACCTGGCCGATCACATCGACCTGAACTTCGGCTGCCCGGTGCCCAAGGTCACCCGAAAGGGCGGTGGTGCGGCGTTGCCGTGGCGGCACCGGCTGTTCAGCCGGATCGTCGCCGGTGCGGTCCGGGCGGCCGCGCCGGCCGGGGTGCCGGTGACGGTGAAGATGCGCAAGGGCATCGACGACGATCACCTGACGTATCTGGACGCCGGGCTGGCGGCTCAGGAGGCCGGGGTCGCGGCGGTGGCGCTGCACGCCCGTACCGCCGCCCAGCGGTACTCGGGTACCGCCGACTGGGACGCGATCGGCCGGCTCAAGCAGGCGTTGAGCGTGCCGGTGCTCGGCAACGGTGACATCTGGGAGGCCGACGACGCGGTGCGGATGGTGGCGCACACCGCCGCTGACGGGGTCGTCGTCGGCCGGGGCTGTCTGGGCCGGCCGTGGCTGTTCGCCGACCTGTCGGCGGCGTTCGAGGGCGGGTCCGGGCGGACGTTGCCGACCCTGGGCGCGGTCGCCGCCACCATGCGCCGGCACGCCGAGCTGCTGGTCGACTGGTTCGGCACCGGACGCGACGGGCGGGCCGACGCCGAGCGGGACGGCTGCACCGACTTCCGTAAGCACGTGGCCTGGTACCTGAAAGGCTTCCCGGTCGGCGGTGAGCTGCGCCGGGCCCTCGCCATGGTGTCCAGCCTGGCGGAGCTCGACGCGCTGCTGTCCAAGCTCGACCCGGCAGAGCCGTTCCCCCGGCACACGTTGGGCCAGCCGCGGGGCCGGACGAACTCGCCGGGCAAGGTCTTCCTGCCGTACGGGTGGCTGGCCAGCCGGGACGACGATTCCGTCCCGGCCGGGGCGGAGATCGCCGATTCCGGCGGCTGAAACCGGCTGGAACCGGCTGGCGAACCCGTACCGCACACCGCTCGACCGGAGTGATCCAGCACACCGGTGAATGCGCAGAACTGCGCACGGAAGCGCTCCCAGGACGGCATCCGATCGCCACCCGTGTCGTTTCCTGTGCGGCTGGTCACCCACTACTGTCGGCTTGCCTCCCTGGTCGCTTAACCTGCGCCAACCAATGGCCATTGGTGAACCATCGTTCAGCGCCGAACGGCACATGGGAGGCCAACAATGGCGGAATCCGGCGGACCGGGCGACCCGTCCCGGCAGACAGCCCATCACCACAGGTACGTCTACGACTTCACCGAGGGAAACCGCGACCAGCGGGATCTGCTCGGCGGCAAGGGGGCGAACCTGGCCGAGATGACCAACCTCGGCCTGCCGGTCCCACCCGGCTTCACCATCACCACCGAGGCGTGCCGGGCCTACCTGGCGAGCGGCGCGGTACCGCCGGATCTGCCCGACCAGATCGCTGCCGCCCTGGCCCGGCTGGAGCGCCAGCGTGGCAAACGGCTCGGCGACCCGGCCGACCCGCTGCTGGTCTCGGTCCGCTCCGGGGCAAGGTTCTCCATGCCGGGAATGATGGAGACGGTGCTCAACGTGGGCCTCAACGACGAGTGCGTGGCGGGGCTCGCTGCCCAGGCCGGCGGTGACGAACGGTTCGCCTGGGACTCCTACCGTCGGCTGGTCCAGATGTTCGGCCGGACGGTCTGCGGGGTGCCGGGGGAGGAGTTCGACCAGGCGCTGGAGGCGGCCAAGCGGGCCACCGGCTCCGACGACGATCTCGCGCTGGACGCCGACGCGCTGCGTGGACTGGTCCGGGCGTACCAGAAGATCTTTTTCGCGCACACCGGCCGGGACTTCCCGCAGGACCCCCGCGAGCAGCTCGACCTGGCGATCCGGGCGGTCTTCGACTCGTGGAACGCCGAACGGGCGGTGATCTACCGGCGTCAGGAACGGATCCCCACCGAACTCGGCACCGCGGTCAACATGGTCGCGATGGTCTTCGGCAACCTGGGGCCGGACTCCGGCACCGGTGTCGCCTTCACTCGCGACCCGGCCAGCGGTGACCAGGGGGTCTACGGCGACTACCTGGCCAACGCGCAGGGCGAGGACGTTGTCGCCGGGATCCGTAACACGCTGCCGTTGCAGGAGCTGGCCCGGCTCGACCCCCGGTCGTACGGTGAGCTGTTGACCATCATGGCCCGGCTGGAGAACCACTACCGGGATCTGTGCGACATCGAGTTCACCATCGAACGCGGCAAGCTGTGGATGCTGCAGACCCGGGTCGGCAAGCGGACCGCCGCCGCCGCGTTCGTCATCGCCAGCCAGCTGGTCGACGAGGGAATCATCGATCTGGACGAGGCGCTGCACCGGGTCAGCGGGGCGCAGCTGGCGCAGCTGATGTTCCCCTGCTTCGACCTGTCCGACGCGCCGCCGACGATCGCCACCGGGATCGGTGCCTCGCCGGGCGCGGCGGTCGGCAAAGTCGTCTTCGACTCGGCCCGGGCGGTCGAGCTGGCCCGGCAGGGGGAGCAGGCGATTCTGGTCCGGCGGGAGACCAACCCCGACGACCTGCCCGGCATGATCGCCGCGCAGGGCATCCTGACCAGCCGGGGAGGCAAGACCAGCCACGCCGCCGTGGTGGCCCGGGGGATGGGCAAGACCTGCCTGTGCGGGGCCGACGCCCTCGACATCGACGCCGGCGCCGGGCGGTTCATCGTCGGTGACCAGATCATCTCCGAAGGTGACGTGGTGTCGATCGACGGCACCAGCGGCTGCCTGTACCTCGGTGCGGTGCCGGTGCGCCCGTCCGAGGTGGTGCAGTACTTCGAAGGCTCCGTCGACCCGGCGACCACCACCGACCCGCTGGTGCTCGCCGTACACCGGATCCTGTCCCACGCCGACGACCGGCGGCGGCTGACGGTGCGCACGAACGCCGACACCGGCGCGGACGCCGCGCGGGCCCGGCGGTTCGGCGCCGAGGGGATCGGGCTGTGCCGCACCGAGCACATGTTCCTCGGCGACCGCCGGGAGCTGGTGGAGCGGTTGATCCTGGCCCGTGACGAGGCGGAGCGTGCGGCCGCGCTGGACGAACTGCTGCCCCTGCAGCGGGCCGACTTCCGGGAGATCTTCCAGGAGATGGACGGCCTGCCGGTCACCGTACGGCTGATCGATCCGCCGCTGCACGAGTTCCTGCCGTCGCTGGAGGAGCTGGCCGTGTCGGTCGCCCTGGCGCAGGCCCGGGGTCAGGAGGCCGGCCGCGACGCGGCCCTGCTCGCCGCGGTGCGCCGGATGCACGAGCAGAACCCGATGCTCGGGCTCCGTGGCGTGCGGCTCGGCCTGGTCATCCCGGGGTTGTTCGCGATGCAGGTGCGGGCGATCACCGAGGCGGCCGTCGAGTTGGCCGCCGCCGGGCGCGATCCGCGACCGGAGATCATGGTCCCGCTGGTCGGTGCGGTCCAGGAACTGGAGACGGTACGCGCGGAAGCCGACCGGATCATCGCCGAGGTGCTCGGCGACCGGTCGGTCGAGATCCTGATCGGCACCATGATCGAGGTGCCCCGGGCCGCGTTGACCGCCGGTCAGCTCGCCGGATCGGCGCAGTTCTTCTCCTTCGGCACCAACGACCTGACCCAGATGGGCTGGGGATTCTCCCGTGACGACGTGGAGGGCGCGTTCTTCTGGCGCTACCTGGAGCTGGGCATCTTCGGCATCTCGCCGTTCGAGTCGATCGACCGGGACGGGGTGGGCCGGCTGGTGCGGATCGCCGTCGAGGAGGGCCGCGCCGCCCGGCCCGGCCTGAAGATCGGGGTCTGCGGCGAGCATGGCGGCGACCCCGACTCGGTGCACTTTTTCCACGAGGCGGGTCTGGACTACGTGTCCTGCTCGCCGTTCCGGGTGCCGGTGGCCCGGCTGGAGGCCGGCCGGGCGACGGTCGAGTCAACCGGCTCGGACAGCCGCTGACCGGCCGATGGTTCAGGGCGGCCGGGCACCCTGGGGGCGGGAGGGTGCCCGGCCGCTGCCTCGGTCCCCGCCGGCCGGCGTCGGTCAGAACCGGCGGCGCGGTAACGCCGGGTTGTACGGCAGGGTCGCCATCGGGGTGCGGACCGCCAGCGGCGCGTGATTGTCCAGTAGTCCCGGCACCGGTGCCGCGACGTTGCTGGCCGGTTTGCTCCGCAGCAGCTCCCCGATCGACCGCGCCGCCCGGCGGCCGTGCGCGTGCAGCAGGCCCGGATCGGTGCCCGGTCCGGCGAGTACGGCGAGCAGCGCCCGGTCGCCCACCGGGTAGAGGGCGACCTGGCCCCGGCTGCCGTGGATCACGGTCTCCCTCAGGTCACCGTGGCCGGCGGTCATCGCGAACCGTCGCCCCAGGCCGACGCTTGCGGCGGCCAGCGCGGCGATGCTCTCCGCTTCGGCGCTGGCGAGGTCGTGGGTGATCAGCAGGCCGTCCACGCCGGTCAGTACGGAGCCGGTCACATCGGGCACCCGGCGGCGTAGCCCGTTCAGCTCGGTAACGATAGCGGTGTCAGTGTCCACCGGCGGTCTCCTTCACTCGATCGTCCGGTTGGCTGGTCGCCGACCTCGTCCCGAGCGACCCGCCGCAGGCGTACGGGCGGGTGGTGGCCGGGTGGGGAGGGCGACTGCGGTCGGCGCGGCGTCGGCGACGTTGCGCGCCGCGCGACGGTGGGGCGCAGGGTTCCGCCACCGGGCCGGGTGGGGTGCCGGCGGGCCTCGGTCGGTCGATGATCGACACCAGCGGGTTGTCCAATCGTCCGGTCGAGGTAGCAGTGACGATGTGCTCCTGGCACGTTACCGCAGGCGATGTTTCTTTGTGGACCCGTAACCATCGGCAATCGGACAGCAACTGATAACTGATCGGCTATTGCGAACGATCATCAAACTGACTTCGGGTGTTTGGCCCGTCACCCTGCCGGGTCGGTGGTGGTCGCCGTACGGTAGGCCTGGAACCGGGTCCGTACGACCTCAGGAGGTGGCCGGTGGCAAGTCAGTGGGAGAACCTGGTGGTCGACGCCCACGACCCGGCCCGGCTGGCCAGATGGTGGGCGCAGGCGCTCGGCTACCAGATCGTGCACGAGGCGTCGGACGAGGTGGAGATCCGGCGCTCACCGGACCAACTGCCCGGGCTGATCTTCGTTCCGGTGCCGGAGAGCAAGCAGTTGAAGAACCGGCTGCACATCGACCTGCGCCCGACGGATCAGGCAGCGGAGGTCGAGCGGCTGGTCGACATGGGTGCCCGCCGGGTCGACATCGACCAGGGTGACGTCACCTGGATGGTGCTGGCGGATCCGGAGGGCAACGAGTTCTGCGTACTCAGCGGACGTGGCTGAGTGGCCCGCTCCACCGCAGCCTGCAGCAGCAGCAGGAACGTCCGGCCGTCCGGCCCGTCGCCGAACCCCAGCCAGCAGGACTCGGGCCGGCCGTGGGTCTGCCAGCGGGCGGTGACCAGGATGCCGTCCGCCGCCGGCAGGGCCAGCGCCAGCGTGGCCAGTCGTGCCGACCGGGCGTAGCCGTGCGGCGGAGCGTCCCCGGCCGTGACCAGGTGCCGGCCGAGCAGGATGTCTACCCGATGATGACGGCGCGCTGGTCGCGTCGATCCGGTCGGCCCGGTCGAACTGGTCAGACAGCAGGCGCTGGCGGGGGGGGGGGGGGGGGGGGGGGGGGGGGGGGGGGGGGGGGGTGGGCGGGGGGGGGGGGGGGGTTTTTTGTTCCTCTTCTCCTTTTTCCTCCCTTCCCCCCTTTTTT